>NZ_JBHXTG010000012.1:0-80311 GCF_042677465.1 Kitasatospora sp. NPDC127111 | reverse complement strand
TCGCCGCGGGGCGCGCCGGGCGGGGGGGGGGGGGGGGGGGGGGGGGGCGCGGGGCGGGCGGGGGGGGGGGCGGGGGGGGCCCCGTTCCGGCCCCCGCGGGGGGCCCGGCCCCACCCGGGGTGCGGCCCGCCCGCTGTACGGGTGTCGTCCCGTGCCCGTCGGGGCCGTGCTGCTACCACAGTGCCATGTCCCACCACCTCAGCGGCCCCGACCTCCGCTCCCCCCGCGGTGACGCCCGGCTGGACCTCACCGACCTGTTCGCGTTCCCGGCGGCCGGCGCGCCCGGCCGGACCGTCCTCATCATGGACGTGAACCCGTACGCCCCCACCCGGGCGGCCGCGTTCCACCCGGACGCGGTCTACCGGATCAACATCGACAACGACGGCGACGACCGGGCCGACGTCGCCTACTCGTTCACCTTCTCCGACCCCGACGCCGGCGGCCAGACCGTGACCGTGCGGCGCGCCACCGGGGCGGCGGCGCAGAAGCACGAGGCGACCGGGGACGTCCTGTTCAGCGCCGTCCCGGTCGCCTTCGGCGACGCGCCGCACGTGGTCGAGGCCAACGACTACCGGCTCTCCGTCGGGCTGCGCAGCGATCCCTTCTTCGTGGACCTCGAAGGGATCGTCAACGACTTCACCTGGACCGGCAGGGACGCGATGGCCGAGGCCAACGTCTTCGGCATCGCCCTCGAAGCGCCGGACGCCGAGCTGGGCCCCGAGCCGACGATCGGCGTCTGGGCCCGGGTCAGCCTCCGCCAGGGCGGCCAACTGGTCTCCGTGGACCGGGGCGCCCACCCCTCGCTCACCGCGTACTTCAACGCCGAGGAGGTCAAGGACGCCTACAACGCGGGTGAGCCGGCCGACGACTGGGCGACGTACCGCGAGCCGTGGACGGCCGTCCTCCAGCACACCGGGGACTACACCACCGAGGCGGCGACCGAGACGCTGAAGCTCGTCCTGCCCGACGTCCTCCGCTACGACCGCTCCCGCCCGGCCGGCTACCCCAACGGCCGCACCCTGGTGGACGACGTCACCTCCGCCCGCCTGACCATGGTCACCGGCGGCAAGATCACCAGCGACCACATCCCCCCGCACACCGACCTGCTCCCCTTCTTCCCCCACCTGGGCCACCCCCACCCGGTGAAGTAGGTGAAGGAGCGACCCGGACCGCTGGACGCCGGCCGGCCGGCAGTCGAGGCGGCCGTCAGTCGAGGCGGCCGTCAGTCGAGGTGCTGGACGCCGGTGAGGCCGGAGTTCTCGCGGACGAGGGCGCGGGCCTGGTCGGGGGCGAGGGGGTGGGCGAAGAGGTAGCCCTGGCCGAGGGGGCAGCCCATGGCGGCGAGCAGGTCGCGCTGCTCGACGTTCTCGATGCCCTCGGCGATGACCTGGACGCCGAGGGTGTCGGCGATCCGCGTGATGCCCTCGACCAGGGCGTACTGCTGCTGTGACAGCCCGAGTCCGTCGATGAAGGACTTGTCGATCTTCAGGATGGAGATCGGGAACTCGCGCAGGTAGGAGAGCGAGGAGTACCCGGTGCCGAAGTCGTCGATCGCGATGCCGACGCCGAGCCGGCTGAGCGTGCGCATGTCGGTGTGGACGCGTTCGTCGCGCCGCATCAGGACGGATTCGGTGAGCTCCAGGACGAGCGCGCCGGGGTCGATGCCGGAGGACCGCACGGCGCCGCGCACCACGTCCACGAAGCCGGCGTCGCGGAACTGCCGGGCCGAGACGTTGACGTTGACCCGCAGCGGCGGGCGCCCGGCGGACCGGCGCTGCTCGCTGGTGAGGCGGTGCCAGACGGCCGCCTCCTGGGCGGCGCGTTCCAGCACCCAGGCGCCGAGCGGCACGATCTGGCCGCTCTCCTCGGCGAGGGCGATGAACTCGTCGGGCAGGACCATGCCGCGCCGGTCGTGCGGCCAGCGGACCAGCGCCTCGAAGGCGACCAGGTCCCCCGTCGCGAGGTCGACGATCGGCTGGTAGTACAGCTTGAACTTGGATTCGGCGATCGCAGAGTCCAGGTTCTCGTTCAGCTCGTGCCGCTCCACCAGGCCGGCCTGCAGCGCGGGCTGGTAGTGGCACCACTGCCGCTTGCCGGCCGACTTCGCCGAGTACAGCGCCAGGTCGGCGTGGCTGAGCAGTTCGGTCGCGTCCACGCTGTCCTCCGTCGTCGCGACGCCGATGCTCGCCGTGACCCGGACCGCGCCCGCGCTCAGCTTGAACGGCTCGGCGAACGCGGCCAGCACGGCGTCCGCCGTGGCGCCGACGTCGGCCGGCCTGGTCGCGTCCTCGACCAGGACCGCGAACTCGTCGCCGCCGAGCCGGGCCGCCGTGTCGGAGGTGCGCAGCGCGGTGGAGACCCGGAGCGAGACGGCGACCAGCAGTTCGTCGCCGACCGCGTGGCCCTGGGTGTCGTTGACCACCTTGAAGTCGTCCAGGTCGATGAAGAGGACCCCGGTGACGGCGCCGCTGCGCTCGCCGCGGGAGAGCGCGTGGCCGACGCGGTCCTGGAAGAGGACGCGGTTGGCCAGGCCGGTGAGCGAGTCGTGGAAGGCCCGGTGGGTGAGTTCGCGCTCCATCTGCCGCTGCTCGGTGACGTCGCGCAGGGTGAGCACCAGGCCGCCGACGGTGGGGTCGCCGCGCAGGTCGTTGCAGCGGACCTCGGCCTCGATCGGGGTGCGGTCGTGCCGCAGCAGCCGCCAGTGCTCGCGCTGCGGCTCGCGGCCGCCGGCGCCCTCGCCGGCCGGCCGGGCGCCGCCGTCCAGGCCGCGCATCCGGGCGAGCGCGCTGCCGACGGCGCGGCTGTCCTCGGGCGGGACGAGGTCGGTGATGAGGGTGCCGTCGAGGTCGGGGTAGCCGAGGACGCGTTCGGCGGAGGAGGAGGCGTAGCGGACGCCGTCGTCGGCGTTGAGGATCAGGATGACGTCGCTGGCGCTCTGCACGAGGGTGCGGAAGTACGCCTCGCTGTTGCGGCGGTTGACCTCCTGGCTCAGCATGACGCGTTCGACGGCCAGGGCGGCCTGGGCGGCGAGGATCTCCAGCGAGCTCCAGAGGCTGGTGAGCTCCTGCTCGGTGCCGGTGACGATGAGCGCGCCGATCAGCGGGTCGCCGGAGGGGCGTTCGGCCAGGGTGAGCGGGCAGAGCAGGGCGGAGGGCATGCCGTCGAGACGGACGGCGAGGTCGTTGCCGATCTCCTCGACGGGCAGTAACCGGGTCTCGCGGACGGCGGCGAGGGCGAGCACCTCGTCCGAGTCGGAGCCGTCGCCGATGGCGTGCTGGGCGGGCCCGCGTTCGGCGTGCCGGACGTGCAGGACGCCGCCCTCGGTGACGGCGAGCAGGGCGACGTGGCCGGGTTCGGAGGGCATCAGGGTGGAGGCGGCGACCTGGACGGCGTCGGCGACCTCTTCGACGGTGACGGCGGCGGTGAGTGACGCGCCGGCCTCGCGCAGTGCGCGTTCCCGGGCGACGGCCTGCCGCCGGGCGTGGACCACGACGGCCAGGCGGGCCAGGACCAGCAGGTAGAGCACGGCGGAGAAGGCGCCGATGACCCCGGCGTTGCTGGTGTTCCCGCTCAGCGACTCGACGATCAGGATGGTCGGCGCGATCAGTGAGGCGAGGGTGAGCAGGGCCAGCCGGCCGGGGCTGAGGTCGACCTGCTGGCTCGGCACGGGTTTGGTCAGCTCGACCATCGAGGGGTGCAGCGCGGCCGCGCCCCAGGCGGTGTAGAAGGCGGCCCAGCCGAGGTCCACCGGGGTGCCGATGTGCCAGTCGCCGTGCAGCTGGATCAGCCCGTACAGGATGTCGGAGATCAGCAGGCCGATGGTGCCGACGGTGAGCAGTTGCAGGGCGCGGCTGCCGCCGCCGCGTGGGGTCAGCAGGCGCAGCAGCAGTGCGAGGACGACGACGTCGCCCAGGGGGTAGGCGATGGAGACGGCCTTCTGCAGCCAGGTGAGGTCCGGGTCCCGGGCGTACGGGAGGACCAGGTAGATCCAGACGAGCAGCGCCATGCCCATGGTGAGGATGAGCGCGTCCAGCAGGCCGGCGCGGTCCTGATGGGCCGTCCGCCAGCGGATGAAACCCAACACGCCCGCCGCGTAGAGCAGGTACTCGGCGAGGTAGAAGCCGTCGGCGACGGATGGGAAGGGATTGCCGAGGTGGAGGAACTGCATCTGGATGACCTGGACCACCTCGCCCGCCGTGAAGCTGAGGTTGGCGAGGGCCAGCAGGTACCAGAAGAGCGCGTGGGAGGGGCGGTTGAGACGGACTCCGACCACGATGGCGGTGACGCCGCCGAGGCCGATGCCCGTCCACCAGATGATCCGCTGGGTGGGGTTGATGTAGTAGATGCAGGTGAACAGCACCATCCACAGCAGGTAACCGACCATCAGGCGCTGGCGCCGGCGTGTCAACGAAGCTACCTCCTCCGCGACATCACCCCGCCGGTGGGGCGGGGGAGTTCGGGTGAGGACCGGATCTTCCTGGGGGTCGCCCTTCGGGCAGGGGCCGCGTCCGTCCGGACGGTCGCGGCCGGACGTTCGAAATGGGCCATGAGTGCGTATAGTCGGAAATGTCGCATCTCCCAGCATTCTGCCGCCACAGCACGAGGTCAAGCCGGTGGACGAGGCACCAGAGGGCGCACAGGGCGTGCGAACGGAGGCGAACTCCGGGCGTCACGCCGTGTTGTGCAACGAGGACGGTCTGTATGCGATCTGGCCCGGTGACTTCACCGTTCCGAGCGGCTGGCGGACGGTGTTCGGGCCGGACGGCCGCGCGGCCTGCCGGGCCTACGTGGAGCGCGAATGGCGCTGGGGCGGGCTGGGGCTGGGGCCCTTACCGTCGGGCCTCGGGCCCCCGGCGCCGGGCGGGGGAGGCGGCGCCGGCCGCCGGAGCTCCCGCGCCGGGTTCGCCGACACCGTGCACGGGCTGTTCCGCGCCCGCGCCGCGCACGATCCGGAGGCGACCGCGGTGCTCGCCGACGACGGCGCGCTGACCTACCGCGAGCTCGACCGGCGCAGCGACCGGCTGGCGGCCGCCCTGCGCGCCCGCGGCGTCGGGCCGGACCGGGTGGTGCCGGTCTGCCTCGAACGCGGATCGGACCTGGTGGCCGCCTGGCTCGGCGTGCTCAAGGCCGGCGGGGCGTTCCTGCCCCTGGACCCGGCCCACCCGGAGCGGCGGCTGGCACAGCTGGTCAGGGACTGCCTGGCGGAGGTCGTGGTGGCGGCGCCCGGTCGGCGCTTCGCCGGGGTCCCCGTGCTCGGCGCCGACGCGGGGAGCGAGGGCGCGGAGGGTGGCGAGGGCGCGGAGACCGGCGAGGGCGCAGGGGCGGCCGGCGAGGGCGCGGAGACCGACGAGGGCGCGGGGGCGGCCGGCGAGGGCGCGGCGGCTCCCGCGCCGGACCCCGCCACCCCGGACGACATGGCCTACCTGATCTACACCTCCGGCACCACCGGCACCCCGAAGGGCGTCCCGGTCACCCACCGTTCCCTGGTCTTCACCCTCGACCGGGTCGTCCACGCCTACGGGCTCGGCCCGGGTGACCGGGTGCTGCAGCTCGCCGCGCTCGGCTTCGACACCGCGCTGGAACAGGTGCTCGCCACCCTGGTGGCCGGCGCGACCCTGGTCCTCGGCGGCGCGCGGACCTGGGCGCCCACCGAGCTGGTGCACCGGATGGGCGAGCTGGGCCTCACCGTCGCCGACCTCACGCCCGCCTACTGGCACCACGTGCTCGCGCTGCTCCCCGAGGGCGGTCGCGTGCCCGGCGGCCTGCGGCTGATGGTCGTCGGCGGGGACACCGTGCACGCCGACGACTGCCACACCTGCCTGGAGCGGCTTCCCGGCGTCCGGCTGGTCAACGCGTACGGCGTGACCGAGGCGGCCGTCACCTCGACGCTCTGCGAGGTCACGCCCGCAGTGCTGGCGGGCGGCGCCCACGGGTGCCCGGTGCACGGCGCGGCGGCCCACAGCGGGGCCGCGGCGGACGGCACCGCCGCGGCGCCCGGCACCACCGCCGTGCCCGGCAGTCCCGGCGCCGCGCCCGGCGGTGCCGACCACGGCGGTGCCGACCCCGGCGGGGTGAGCGCGGCGCCGGTGCCGATCGGGCGGCCGCTGCCGGGCGTGCGGGTGCACGTGCTGGACGCGCGGCTCTCCCCGGTCCGGCCGGGTGAGAAGGGCGAGATCTACCTGGGTGGCCCCGGCCTCGCCCGGGGCTACTGGCGGCAGCCCGGCCTCACCGCCGAAACGTTCCTGCCCGACCCGTACGCGCCCGTGCCCGGTGAACGCATGTACCGCACCGGCGACGCCGGCCGCTGGCGGGCGGACGGCAACCTGGAGATCCTCGGCCGCTTCGACGACCAGGTGAAGGTCCGCGGCTACCGCGTCGACCCGGCCGAGGTCGAATCGGTGCTCGCCGCGCACCCCGACGTCCGGCAGGCCCGTGTCGCCGCCGACGGCAGCGACGACGGCACCCGCGTGCTCACCGCCTACTACACGCTCACCGAGCGCTCCGGCTCCGGCGCCCGCGCCCGGCGCAACCAGATCCGCGCCTACCTGGCCGACCGGCTGCCGGACTTCATGGTTCCGGCCGAGTTCGTGCTGCTCGACAGCATGCCGCTCACCGCGCACGGCAAGATCGACCGCCGCCGGCTGCCGCACACCACCCCGCAACTGCAGCGGCGGGACGGCCACCCGCATCCGGACGAGGCCGCGCCCGCCGACACCGTCGCCCGCCCCGACGACGCCCCGCCCGCCGACGGCAACGGCAGCGCGATCGAGGCCGGCATCGCCCACCTCTGGTCCGAACTGCTCGAAGTCGACCGGGTCGGACCGGCCGACGACTTCTTCGAGCTCGGCGGCAACTCGCTGCTCGCCATGGAGATGCTTGCCCGGATCCGGATCATGTTCGGCATCGACGTCACCCGGATCCGCTTCCTCACCCGCTCCCTGCTCGGCGACTCCACCCTGCGCGCCTTCGCCGTCGCCACCCGCACCGCCCGCTCCACCCGGAACGGCCTCGGCGAGACCGCGGTCGACTGGGTCGCCGAGGCCGAACTCGGCACCCCCGTCCGGCAGTCCTGGCGGCCCGCCCCCTCCCGCGCCGAACCCGCCGAGATCCTGCTCACCGGCGCAACCGGCTTCTGCGGCGCCCATCTGCTGCACACCCTGCTGCGCACCACCGGCGCCCGCATCCACTGCCTGGTCCGCGCCCCCGACGAGGAACACGCCCTCGAACGCATCCGCGCCGCCCAACAACGCTTCCTCCGCCACGACCTGGCCGACACCCGGGTCGTCCCGCTGGTCGGCGACCTCACCGAACCGCTGCTCGGCCTGACGCAGCACCGGTTCGAACAGCTCGCCGGCAGCCTGGACGCCATCCACCACCTCGGCGGACAGGTCAACTTCATCTACCCGTACCGCCAGTTGCGCGCCGCCAACGTCGGTGGCACCCGCGAGATCGTCCGGCTGGCCGGCCACTCGCGCGGCATCCCCGTGCACTACCTCTCCACCCTCGCCGTGCTGGCCGGCTTCGGGCCGGCGGGCGTCGTCGAGGTCACCGAACGGATGCCGCTCGCCCACCCCGACAAGCTCGCGGTCGGCTACGTGGAGAGCAAGTGGGTCGCCGAACAGCTCCTGCACAACGCGGCCGCGGCCGGACTGCCGGTCACCGTGCTGCGCACCAACGACGTCACCGGCGACCTCTCCACCGGGGTGATGAACACCGGCACCGAGATCTGCGCGCTGATCAAGTACATGGCGGACAGCGGGAGTTGCCCGGACGTCCGGCTGCTGCTCGACTTCGTCCCGGCGGACCGGTTCAGCCTGGCCGTCGCCCACATCACCGCGCACGCCCCGGCCAACGGCGAGGTCTACCACGTGACCTCGCCGCGGCCCGCCGTCCTCGCCGACCTCGCCGCCCGGCTGCGGGCCCACGGCTACCCGGTGGACGAAGTCCCGTACGACGCCTGGGTCCAGGACCTCGTCCGCTTCGCCGCCGGCCACCCCACCCACCCGATGACCCCGTTCGTCCCGCTCTTCGTCGACCGCAGCCCGGGCACGGACCTCTCCATCAGCGAGATGTACTTCCGCCCGACGTTCCCCCTCTTCGACCGGTCGAACACCGAACGGGCGCTGGTGGGCAGCGGGATCGACCTGCCGGCGGTGGACGCCGGGCTGTTGGACGGCTATCTGGAGCAGTTGGCGGCGGAGGGCTTCCTGGCACCGCCGTTGGGGGTGGTGCGGCGATGAGCGGGGTGCCGGGCTCGCGGGGCACCGGGGGTGGTGCGGCGATGAGCGGGGTGCCGGGCTCGCGGGGCGCCGGAGGCGGTGCGGCGATGAGCGGGGCTTCCGGAGCCCGTACGGCGTTGGAGGTGGTGCGGCGATGAGCGAGGGTGCCGGGCGGATGTTCGAGGGGGTCGACGTGGCGCGGGCGCCGGGGGACGGCCCGGCCGCGTTCGGGGGCGGGCTCGGGGCGGACGTGCTGCTGGCCGCGTACCGGCGCGGGCTGTTCCCGATGCCCGCCGCCGACGACTACGCGAGCGCCTTCAACGAGGCCCGGTTCGAGCAGGCGGTGGCCGCCGGCGAGGTGGCGCTGCTGCCGGGGGCGCCCGAGGGCGACCCCTACGCGCTCGCCTGGTGGTCCCCCGACCCGCGCCCGGTGATCGCCCCGGACGGCGTCCGCCTCGGCAGCCGGCTCGCCCGGCGGCTGCGCAACACCCTGCCGTGGTGGACCAGCGCCGACCTGGCCTTCGACCAGGTCCTCGAAGCCTGCGCGGACGGCCGCCGACCGCCCTGGCTCACCGAGGAGTTGCGCGCCGCGCTGCGCAGCCTGAACGAACGCGGCGCCGCCCACAGCGCCGAGGTCTGGGAGGGCGAGGAGCTGATCGGGGGCGTCTTCGGGGTCGGTGCGGGGGCGGTGCTGAGCCTCGACTCGATGTTCCACCGCCGCCCCGACGCGGCCCGCGTCGCCGTCGCGGACCTCGCCGCCCGCTTCGCCGCCGCCGGTGGCCGCCTCCTCGACGCCCAGTGGGACACCCCGCACATCCGCACCCTCGGCGCCACCCTCGTGCCGCGCGACCGCTACCTGGCGGAACTCGCCGCCCCGGCGGAGGTCCGGCCGCTGGTGGGGAGCGCACTGCCGGTGGCGCGACTCGGGCGTGACTGAACGGTGCTGCGGCGCGGGGGTCTTCCGCGCGGCCCCGGTTCCGGGCACTGTAGGTGCCGTCGGGGGACGCCGAAGCGAGGGGCGGGCGGGGGCGTGAGGAAGCGGGAGCGCGAGCAGCGGGGCGAGACCCACCAGGTGGCCAGTGCCGGCGTCCACAGCCCGGTGACCCAGATCGGCTCGCTCTCCGTCGGCGCCGGCCCCTCCGGCGCGGGCCGCGTGGCCCGCACCCTCTCGCGCGCGCTGACCGGGCTCGCCGTGGTGGAGCTCGTCCTTTCGGTCGGGACCTCCCTCCTCGGCGGCCCGGCCTGGGGGCTCGCCGTCGGAGTCGCCCTGGCCGGACCGATGCTCCTCGTCGCCTTCGGGCTGCTGCGCCACGCCGCGGCGGAGCGCAGGGCCTCGGCGGCCCGGGGGGCGGGAGCCGTCGCCGCCGGCGGGACGATCGTGGGCGGTGCCGTGGGCCCCGGGCCCGCGACGGCCGCGGGGCGGACCTCCTGGGGCGGGCTGTCCGTATCCGTGAGGAGCGTGCGGACAGCCCGGCCGCCGGTCCGGCCCGGACCGGAGGTCCAACGGCCGTCCCGCGCCGTCCCCGGGCCCCGCCGGCGCAAGCCCGTCCGCGGGCTCGACGAGCTCGCCGAAGACCCGCACGTGCCGGAGGCCGCCGAGACGCTGGCACGCGGGCTGGAACGCCTCTTCCTCGCCCTGGGGCCCCCGCCCGGCCCGCCGCGCCGAGACGTCGTTCCCCAGCCCGCGCCGGAAGGTGACACCACGTGACCAGCCCCGAGGAGAAGCACACCCGGCGTCCGACGGCGCTGGAGATCGCCACCCAGTGGGCCGAACTGCCGCCCGAGCACCTGCGGATCGCACTCGAGCACCTGGAGTCGGAGCTCCAGCGCGAACACGAACACCTGATGGCCAGGGACCGCCACCAGGCCGAACTGCAGAAGGCCCAGGCCGAGGCGGCGGCCGCGCTGGAGACGACCCGGCAGGTGGCGCTCCAGGAGAAGGAGCCCCGCGCCCACCAGCTCTACCTGGTCGGTCCGGTGGCCGGCTTCGTGCTGGCGGCGGGGATGCTGGCGGGCTCGGTGATCGTCGGGCTGGACGGCCGCCAGTGGCTCGCCGGACTGCTCGCCGGGCCGAGCCTGATCGCGCTCCCGGTGGTGTTCGTGCTGCGCCGCACCGACCCGGTGCTGGCGCGGGCCGTCCGTCGCGGCGCGGTCACGCCGGGCAGTGCCCCCGCGCCGGACCGCGAACCGGTCGCGTCGTAGGGGCCGTCCTGGCCGGCCGGCCCTACCCTGGGCGCATGCTGTCTGTGGTGGTGGCCCCGTGGGGCGGCGATCCGGTGCTGGTGCGGCGCGGTGACGAACTGCACGATGCGGCGAGCACCATGAAGGTGGCGGTGCTGGCGGCGCTGCACCGCAGCGGGGCGGACCTGGACGCGGAGATCCCCGTCGTCAACCGGTTCGTCTCCGTGGCCGGCGGGGAGTTCGGCAACGACCCGGACTGGGACAGTGATCCGCGGCCCTGGGCGCTGCTCGGCGGCACGGCGCCGCTGCGCACGCTCGCCGAGCGGATGATCACGCACTCCTCCAACCTCGCGACCAACCTCTGCCTCGCCCGGGTCGGGCACGAGGCGGTGGCCGAGGTCTGGCGGCGGGCGGGGGCGACCCGCAGCGCCAGTCCGCGCGGGATCGAGGACTACCGGGCGCGCGACATCGGCGTGCACAACCGGGTGAGCGCACTCGACCTGGTCCGGCTGCTGCAATCCCTGGCCGAGGAGCCGGAGTTGCTGGCACTGCTGGAGCGCAACGCGTTCCGGGTGGACCTCGCGGCCGGGCTGCCGCCGGGCACCCGGGTCGCCTTCAAGAACGGGTGGTTCCCGGGCGTCCGGCACAGCGTCGGGCTGGTCAGCCCGGAGGACTGCCCGCCGTACCTGCTCGCGGTCTGCTACACCGGGCCGCTGGCCTCCGGCGAGGACGCGCACGAGGACGACCCGGCGGCCCGCCTGGTGGCGCGGATCTCGGCGGAGGTCTGGCGCCGCCGCCATGACATCGCCGCCGGCCGCGCCATCGCCGCCGGCTGCGGCGCAGAGCCCGGACACGCCGCCGGCTGCGGCGCAGAACCCGAACACGCGCCCCGCTAGGCCGCCGCGAGTGACTCCAGCCCGTGGAGCGCGGCCTCGTTGAGCAGGTTGATCCGGACGAACCCGGGGTGGTCGGGGAGTTCGAAGTAGCGGCCGTCGAGGGCGAGCAGGCGGTCGGCGGGAGCGGTCGGCCGGGCGAACAGGAAGTAGCCGGTCTCGATCGCCGCCTGTGCGGTCAACGCGCCGCCGGCGGACAGGCGTTGGTGGTTGGCCCGGATGTGGTCGATCAGCCGGTGGTTGCCCTCGACCCGCATCAGGTCGGCGGCCCGGTGGGCGAACAGCCGGTCGGCGAGGGTGACGTCGCCGTGCAGGTTGAGGTGCAGTTCGGCGAGCGGCTCGCGGAGCCGTTCGGGCACCAGCAGGTGGGCGCAGCGGTAGCCGTGGATGGACAGGTACTTGGTGGGGCAGACCATCCGCAGGGTGAGGTCGGCGGGCAGGGTGGCGGAGTCCTCGCGACGGCTGCCGTCCCAGCGCAGGTACTGGAAGGTGCCGTCCACGAACACCAGGGAGCCGGTGGCGAGTTGCCATGCGGCGAGCTGCTTGAGCACCAGGGCGGGGACGCGCCGGCCGGTGTACCAGACCGGGTCGGTGAGCAGCAGGACGGTCCGCTCGTCGGGCAGGTTCCAGGTGAACTCGCCCTGGTGGGCGTGGGTTTCGGCGGCGGCGACGGGTTCGATGCCGAACTCCCGGAAGAAGTAGGCGAATTTGTAGTACACCGGTGGGAGGTAGTGGACGCGGGTATGGCCGGTGAGCCGCAGCCAGGTGCAGAAGGTGCCGATCAGGCTGGAGGAGCCGCCGGCCGGGACGATCTGCCCGGGGGAGCGCTCCTCGCCGTCGTAACTCTCGTGCAGCCGGGCGAGTTTGGTGCGCAGGGCGTGGTCCTCGTCGATCGCGGAGTACCGGCTGACGTCGCCGAGGCGGTAGGGCGGGGTGTGGGCGAGGTCGCCGAGGTAGTCGGCGACGTAGGGGTGGGCGCCGTTGTAGTCGGAGACGAAGAGGCGTCCGTCCGGCCGCTGCCGGGCCTTTTCCACGGCCTCGTGCAGGTCGAGCATGCGGAACAGCGACGACATCCCGTACCCCTCAAGGCGATCAAGCTTTTTGTCGGACGGTCGTCAAGTCTGTCGGCGGCCCCGCGCGGGCACAAGCCCGCCCGGGGCCGCCCGGGGCGCCGGTGCGTCAGCCCGTCGATTCCGTGGCCGCGGCCGTGTCCGTGGCCGTGGCCGCGGCCGAGACGGCGGGGGCGGGTATCGCCCGCTCGGCGGCGCGGCTGACGTCCTCCCACCCGGCCCAGGTGTCCATCCGCTTGCGCGCGAGGTCGAAGGCGAGGTCGTAGACCATGCTGCCGAGGAGCAGGCGCAGCGGGGGCTCGTCGGTGTCGACGAGTTTGAGCAGTGCGGTGGCGGCGAGGGCCGGGTCGCTGTCGATGGCGCCTTCGGCCCATTGCTTGGCGAGTTCCTCGCGCAGCGGGGTGTAGGCGTCCAGGGGGGTCGTGCTGTGCATGGCGGTGTAGAGGTCGGTCCAGTAGCCGCCGGGCTGGATGATGCTGACCTTGACGTCGAAGGCCGCGGCCTCCGTGGCGAGGGCTTCGCTGAGGCCTTCCAGGGCGAACTTGCCGGCGCTGTAGAGGCCGGTGCTGGGGAAGCCGCCGAGGGCGGCGATGCTGGAGACCTGGACGAGGTGGCCGGCGCGCTGGGCGCGCAGGACGGGCATGACGGCCTGGCTGACCCAGAGGGCGCCGAAGAAGTTGAGGTCCAGGTGGGCGCGGGCCTCGGCCTCGGTGAACTCCTCGACCATGCCCATCGCCAGGGCGCCCGCGTTGTTGACGACGATGTCGAGGCGGCCGAAGTGGTCGGCGGCCTCGGTGACGGCCGCGAACACGGCGTCCCGGTCGGTCACGTCCACGGTCAGCGGCAGGACCCGTCCGGGGTGGGCGGCCGCCAGCTCCTCCAGCGGTCCGGCCGTGCGGGCCAGGACCGCGACCCGGTCGCCCGCGGCCAGGGCCGCGTCGGCGAAGGCGCGCCCGAGGCCCCGGCTGGCGCCGGTGATGAACCAGACGCGGTCGGTGTGTGCGGCGGTGGTGCTCATGTGATGCGTTCCTGTCGTGTCGGTTGGTGTGTCGGTTGGCTGCCCGGACGTCGGCCCGGTCGGCGGGTCGGCGGGTCGGCGGGTCGTCGGGTCGTCGGGTCGTCGGGTCGGCCGTCGGCCCGGTCGTCGGCCCGGTCGTCAGGGAAGGAGTCAGAAATCGATCATGTGGCCGGCCAGGCCGTGCACGGCCTCCTTGACCGCCTCGCCCAGCGTCGGGTGCGCGTGCACGTTGCGCGCGACCTCGTGCACGGTCAGGTCCCACTGCTGGGCCAGCGTCAGCTGCGGCAGGAGTTCGGTGACGTCCGGACCGATCAGGTGGGCGCCGAGGATCTCGCCGTGCGTGGCGTCGCTGATCAGCTTCACGAAGCCGACCGGGTCGCCCAGGCCGTGCGCCTTCCCGTTGGCGGTGAACGGGAACCGGGCGACCCTGACGTCGAAGCCGCGATCCCGCGCCTGCGCCTCGGTCCAGCCGAAGCTGGCGATCTGCGGCCGGCTGTAGGTCGCGCGCGGGATCATCGGGTAGTCGAGTTCCATCGTCTCGGCGCCGGCGATCGTCTCGGCGGCGACGACGCCCATGGCCTCCGCGGTGTGGGCGAGCATGAGCTTGGCCGTCACGTCGCCGATGGCGTAGATGTGCGGCACCGAGGTGCGGCAGCGGCCGTCGACGTCGATGGCACCGCGCTCGGTGACCCGCACCCCGGTGGCCTCCAGGCCGTAGCCGGTGACGTTCGGCGCGAAGCCGATCGCCTGCAGCACCCGGTCGGCCTCCAGGACCCGCGGCGCGCCGTCCTGGCCCGTGACCGTCACGCGCACCCGCGGGCCGGACTCGTCGATCGACTCGACCCTGGTCGAGGTGAGGATCTCGATCCCCGATCCGCGGTACCGCTTCGCCAGCTCGGCGGAGACCTCCGCGTCCTCCGACGGGGCGATCCGGTCCAGCAACTCGACGATGGTGACCTTCACCCCGTAGGTGTGCAGGACGTACGCGAACTCGATGCCGATGGCGCCCGCGCCGGCGATCACCACCGACTCCGGCAGCTCGTCGGCGAGGATCTGCTCCTCGTACGTCACCACGCGCTCGCTGCGCCGGGTGCCGGGCAGCAGCCGCGGCGAGGCGCCGGTCGCGATGACGCAGTGCCCGAACGACATGGTGCGGATGGTGCCGTCCGCCTCGGTGACCTGGAGGGTGTGCGCGTCCAGGAACGTGCCCCGGCCGTGGACCTCGCTGATGCCGTTCTTCTTCATCAGGTGGTGGACGCCCCTGACCCGGCCGTCGGCGACCCGGCGGCTGCGCCGGAACGCCTCGCCGTAGTCGAGCGACACCGGGCCGTCCACCGTGATGCCGAACGCCTTCGCCTCGTGCGTGAGGAGGTGCGCCACCTCGGCGTTGCGCAGGAGCGCCTTGGTGGGGATGCAGCCGACGTTGAGGCAGACCCCGCCCCAGTACTTCTCCTCCACGACGGCGACCCGCTTGCCCAGTTGGGCGGCGCGGATGGCGGCGACGTAGCCGCCCGGTCCCGCTCCGAGCACGACGACGTCGAAGCGATTGCACATGGTTGCCCCTTGGCGTTGGAAGGAGGTCTCGGAACCGGTGGTGCTCAGGGAGCGGTGCGGCCGACGCGCCAGACCGTCAGGGCGGTCAGCAGGCCGATCGCGGCGGCGGTCCAGAGCGCGGCGGTGAGGGACGCGGCGTTGACGACCAGGCCGCCGAACAGGGCGCCGAGGGCGATCGCCAGGTTGAACACCGAGGTGTTCAGGGCGGTGGCGGCCTCGGCCTCGCGCGGCGCGGACCGCAGGATCCAGGTCTGCACGCTCACCGGGACCCCGCCGAAGGCCAGGCCCCAGCCGATCAGCAGCGCGATCCCGCCGACGGGGTTCGTCCCGACGAGCGGGAAGAGCCCCAGGACGGCGGCGAGCAGCAGACCGATCGCCATGACGACCCTGCGGACGTCGCGCCCCACCACCCCGCCGGCCAGGAAGTTGCCGAGGATGCCGGCGGCGCCGAAGACCAGGAGGAGCGGGCCGACCATGCCCTGGCCGATGCCGGAGACGTCCTGCAGGACGGGGCTGACGAAGGTGAACGCCGCGAAGTGGCCGCCCACCAGCAGGAACGTGGTCAGCACTCCGGCGCGGACGGCACGGTTGCGGAACTGCGCGGCGAGCGTGCCCAGCCGCACCGGCTCGGTGGCGGGCAGGGACGGCAGCAGGACGAGCAGGGCGGCCACGACGAGCAGGCCCAGGCCGCCGACGGTGGCGAACGCGGCCCGCCAACTGCTGAACTCCCCGATCAGGGTCCCGGCCGGCACGCCCAGCACGTTGGCGGCCGTGGCGCCGCCGAAGGTGATGGCGGTGGCCCGGCCGACGTACGCCGCGGGCACCATGCGCACGGCGATCCCGGCGGCGAGCGCCCAGAACCCGCCGATGCTGATGCCGACGAGGAGGCGCGAGGCGAGCAGGACGGTGAACGAGGGGGCCAGCACGGACAGCAGGTTGGCCGCCGCCATCAGGCCGAGCAGCCCGACCAGGACGGTCCGGCGGTCGGTGCGCCGGATCAGGACGGGCAGCAGCGGCGCGGCGGCGGACGCCACCAGCCCGGGCACGGTCACCATCAGGCCGGCGGCCCCTTCGGAGACGTCGAAGGCGCCGCCGATGGGGGTGAGCAGTCCCAGCGGCAACTGCTCGGCGGTCACCATGGCGAACGTGCCGACGGCGACGGACACCAGGGCGAGCCAGCCGCGCAGCGGTACGCCGGCGGCCGGGTCGCCGGCGGACGACTCTGCGGCGGTCGGGGACGAGGGGCCCGGATCGGCGGTCCGGACGGGTTCGACGGTGGTCATCGGCAACTCCTTGACGGCGGGTGGCCGCGGGCACACGGACATGGCCGCACGGCAGCGGAACGCGGGAAGACGGGAACGCGCGAACGCGCGAACGCGGACGGCGGACGTATCGGGGACGGGCGGACGTACCGGGGACGGGCGGCTCAGGCCCGGGCCAGCGGGGCGCTCCAGCGGTCGAGCGCCGCGTACGCGGGCCGCCACCGCTCCCCGTACGCGCGGCGGGCGGGCTCCGGCAGCCGGGCCAGGACGGCCGTGGCCGCCCGTTCGTCGGCGCCGTCCAGGAGCCACGGCACGAGCAGTTCGGCGTGCGGGCCGATCCGCTCGGCGTGGGTCCGCCCGAAGTGCGCCCACTGCTCCTCGCTCAGGACGACCTGGACCAGCGGGAACACCGCGTCCTCCTCGTGGCCGAGGTGTCCGGCGAGGCCGGTGACCAGCGAGCCGGTGAGCACGCCGAACAGGTCGGGTCCGGTCGCGGGGACGGGCGCGGAGCAGGTCAGGGCGTCGTCGATCGCCGTGACGAGGGCGGCGAGCGTGGCGTGCTCGGCCTCGATCGCCTCCAGCCGCGTCAGGTCGTACGGCCGGCCCCGCAGGGCCCGTCGCAGGGCCGGCCACAACGCGTCGTCCTCGGCGGAGTGGTGGGCGCGCAGGGCCCGCTTGAACAGCTCCCAACCGGTGGAGGTGCGCAGCACCTGCCGGGGGTCCGGGTCGCTGCGGGCGGTGACGTCGGCGATGTGCCGCAGTTCCCGGCGCAGCGCGCCGTGCATGGCGTCCACGACGGCCATGTCGAGCCTGTCGCTCACGGCGGTTGGTCTCCTCACGACGGAGTCCGGCCGAGCACGCCGTACTCCGGCATCACGGATCCCGTCAGGTCAGCAAGGGGGAAAGGGGGTGAGGAAGCCGTGCCCGAGGGAGCGGCGCATCGCGAATGCGGCCGCGGGGCACGGGACTTCCGCCCGGGACCGGGCCCCTCGGCAGGGGCGTTTCCCGGACACCTCAACTCTCCACCGGTGCCGTGACGTGATCAACGTGGACTTCGTGAGTCGATCGATAACCGAGCGGTTATCGCAGGACGGGGCGCCGCCCCCGAGGCCGCGCCGCCCCCGTCACCGGGGCTGGCGGTCACCGGGCGCGCCGGGTGTGCCGGGGTCACCGGGCGTGCCGGGCGCTCCGGGGCGTCACCCCCGCTTCCTGGCCGCGAAGGCGTCGAAGTCGCTGCGCGGCGGGGTGCTCAGCTTCTCTCCGACCTGCTGCACCAGGGTGTGCATGGCCACCGACATCACCTCGGCGTCGACCTCCTGGGAGGCGACCACGGCCAGGTGGGTGCCCTGGGTGGCGGCGATGATGAACAGCCAGAGTTCGGACAGCTCGACGATGACCTGGTGCACCTGGCCGCCGTCGAAGAGCTGGCCGACGCCGCGGGCCAGGCTCTGCTGGCCGGTGGCCACGGCGGCCAGGCGCTCGGCGTCGGCCCGCTCGATCGAGCGGGAGTGGCTGGCGACCAGGCCGTCGTCGGAGACCAGGACGGCGTTCCTGGCCCCGGCCACCGAGCCGACGAGTCCGTCCAGCAGCCGGTCGAGGTCCTGGTGGTTCGCGATCGTACGGTTCATGGAGGGTCATCCGTCCTGGTCGTTGGGGGTTCCGCGGCGGCGGTCGATTCGGTGGGGGCGGCCGGTCAGGTGCCGTGGTCGGGTTCGAAGGAGGGTCGGTGGTCCGGGGCCGGTTCGCCGGGTTCGGAGGGGTGGCGGGGGAGGAGGCGCTGCTCGCCGGAGTCCTGGCCGCCGCCGCCCCGGCCGCGGGCCGCGCGGGACTGCCGCTGGAACGCGCCGATCGCCGCGCCCGAACGCCGGGCCGGCCGCTGGACCGGGCTCGCCGCCCCGGCCGGCTGTTGCGCCGGGCTCGCCCCGCCGGCCCCGCCGAAGGCGCTGGAGCCGCCAGTGCTGCTGGAGCCGCCGGCATCGCCGGCACCGCCGGTGCCGCCGAGGCCCGCCGTACCGGGCGTCCGGTCGGCCCGGGCCCGGCGCGGGACGCGCAACTCGGCGGCCAGGCCGGCCTGACGGACCCGCTGCGGCAGCGGCGGCTGCGCGCCGCTCGGCCCGGTCAACGGCGTGGCCGAGGCGTACTCGCGCCGCTCCCGCCGCTCGGCGAGCCGGTAGTGGTCGGCCGGCCGGTACTGCTCGTCCGCGTACGGGGCCTCGGCGGGCGTCACCTTGGCGTAGGCGATGTCCGGGTAGGCGGGGGCGTCGTACCCGGCACCGGCGGACGCCGGGGCCGGGGCCGGGGCCGTCGTGCGGGTGGGGTCCGCCACCGGGTCGTGCGCGGCCGGGTCGTCCACCGCGGTGCCGTCCACCGGGGTGTCCCAGGCGGGCCGGTCGCCGTTCCCGTCGCCGGGTCGCGCGGTGCCGTGCCCGACCGGCTGACCGGCTGCGGCGGGCTGCTCCACCGGCAGGTCCGACGGCTGCTCGCACCGTTGCTCGGACCGCTGCTCGGACCGCTGCTCGCACCGCTGCTCGGACTGCTGCGCCGACGGCCGGAGGTACTCGACGTGGGCGAACGCCTCGGCCGGCTCCTGCCCGCCAGCGATCGGGACCAGCACGGTCTCCGGCGGCTGGACGGCGGCCGCCCGCGCACCCGCGGGCTCCGGCTCCGACGCGGACCCCGAAGCGGCCTCCGGCGCGGACCCCGGGGCGTCCCCCGTCTCCGCCGCGAGCGCCGCCCTCCGCGCCCGCCGGACGAGCGCGGAGGGCTCCACCGGTGTGGCGTCCGGCAGCCCCGCGTCGCCGTCGATGACCAGCTCGGCGGGGACGAGCACGACCACCCGGGTGCCGCCGAAGGCCGACGGCCGGAACTCGATCGTCAGACCGGTGTCGGCGGCCAGCCGGGCGACCACGGGGAAGCCCAGCCGGACGTCGTCCGCCTGGGCCAGCACGTCCGTCCGGGGTGGCCGGCTCATCAGCCGGTTGGCCGCGTCGTACTGCGGCGGGTCCATGCCGAGCCCGCGGTCCTCGATCTCGACCGCCAGGCCGCGGCCGACCATCGCCGCCCGCACCTCGACCGGCGTCGGCGGCCGGGAGAAGGCCACCGCGTTCTCCATCAGCTCGGCGAGCACGTGCGCGAGCGGGCCGACCGCCCGTTCGGAGAGCCACGGGTGGCCCTCGACGTCCAGCAGGATGCGCCGGTGGTCCCGCACCTCGCCCTGGGCGGACCGCAGCACGTCCAGCAGGGGGACGGGCTTGCGCCGGCGCCGGTGTGGATTGCCGCCGGCCAGGATGACGAGGTTCTCCTCGTGGCGGCGCAGGCGGGCGGTGAGGCGGTCGAGGTCGGACAGGCCCTCCAGTACCTCCGGGTCGTCCAGCTTGCGCTCCAACTCGTCCAGCTTGCGCAGCTGTTGGCCGGTCAGCAGCTGGCTGCGGCGGGCGATGCGCTGGAGCAGCCGCTCGAAGCCGCGGTGCTGCTCGGCCTGCCGCACGGCGCTCGCGAGCGCGGCCGCGCGGGCCAGGTCGAGCGCCTCGCCGAGGCGGGCCAGCTCGTCCGTCCCGCTGCCACGCCGCCCGGTGGGCCTCCCGGCCGACATGCCGGCCGACATGCCGGCGGTGATGCCGGCGCCCGTGCCGGGAGCGACGGCCCGGGTCCCGGCCTCGACGTCCGCCTGCTCGCCCCGGGCGAGCCGTTCGACCACCTCGGGCAGCGTGCGCTCCAGGTCCTCCGCCCGGGTGTACAGGTCCTTGATCCGGCGGCGCAGCGAGCGGGTCAGCCGCCAGCTGGTCACGGTGACGGCGACGACCGCGATCAGGCCGATCAGGGTGGTCGGCACGACCCGGGCGAGCGGCGACCGGAACGCGTCCTCGCCGACCCGGACGACCCCGTCGGTCCGGGTCTCGATCGCCTTCACCAGTTGCGGGTTGAGCTGGTCGAGGGCCTGCCGCCACTGGTCCTGCGCGGGCGGCAGCTTGACCGTGCCGCCCGCGTCCGCGCTGTTCGGCCGGAGCAGCGCCTGTTCGACGGCGGACTTCGCCTGCCACGCGGGACCGGTCATCAGCTCCCGCCAGGCACCGGCCTCGGCGGCCGGGAGGTACGGCACGACCTGCACGGTGAACAGCTGGTTCTGCGCGCCGATGGCCTGCTGCACCTGCTGGTAGTCGGCGGTGCCGAGCTTCCCGGACGGCCAGCCGCGCGCCAGGACGGCGTCCTCGCGGGCGAGCATCTCCTTGGCCCAGAAGGCGTTCACCAGCGTCCTGGAGGTCCAGGTGACCTCGCCGTCGTCGACGTGGCCGAGTGCGGTGAGCAGCCGCAGGTCCACGGCGATCAGATCGGTGTAGTACGCGAAGGCGGTCGGCTGGTCGACGGCGGCGCGGTCGATCGCCGACCGCTGCTCGGCCAGTCGGCCCAGTGCCTGCCGCACCTCGGCGACGGCGCCGCGCACCTCACCCGGGGCGCTGTCGGCGGTCTCGCCGGAGAGGGCCTGGAACGCGCGCACGGCGTCGTCGGTCAGCTGCCGTTGGCGGCGCAGCGCGTCGGTGACGCTGCCGGGCCGGGCGAGCGCCTCGGCGCTGAGCCGGCGCTCCTCCTGGAGGTGGTGGTAGACGGTGCTGGAGGGCCGGCCGGCCTTCCGCACCAGCAGGCCCTGGTCCGCCTGGCGGTTGAGGTCGAGGAGGCTCCGGCCGCTGGTGACCGCCCAGAGGGCGGCGAGGGCCAGGCCGGGGACGACGGCCAGGACGAGCAGCGCCGTCCGCGGGGACGGGCGCGGACGCCGGCGGACGTGGCGGGGGGTCTTCGGCGGCGGCCGCCGCCGATTCGCACGCGCGCGCAGAGCTCACTCCTAGGGACTGGCGGTCGGCCTGGGGGGCCGATCCGTCCGGGCACGGGCTGATGACGAGGTGATACTAGTCATACCGTGTAATAGGAGTGAAAACCCCTTCGCCATCTGGGCGGTGGGCACACACAGCCTTAACACAACGTCAGTCCGGCGTTCATGCTCGGCCTCCGAAGCGACCCCTCCGGCGGGATGCCCCCGGCTCCGGCGGGATGCCCCGGCCTTGCGGGCCCGGTGTGTCGGTCAGTCCGTGAGCAGCCGTGCCCTGGTCGCCGCCGACTCGGCCTCCAGCGCCCGCCCCGCGCCCTCCCCGCCCCCCGCTGCACGGCCTCCACCAGCTCGGCGTGCGCCGCGTAGCCGGGTGCCGGATCGCCCTTGCGCGGCCCCAACAGCCCCAACAGCCCCACCAGACGCTCCCGGAGGAGGGGGGCGAACTCCGCGGGAACAGGTCGGACGGCACCGGATTGTGCGCGGCCGCCACCACGGCCGTGTGCAGCGCGATGTCGGCGTCCACGAACTGCGCGTCGTCCGCCGACCCGGCCTCGCGACGGGTGGTGAGCGCTCGGTCCAGCGCGGCGATGTCGGCCTCGTCGCGCCGGACGGCCGCCAGCCGGGCCGCCTGCACCTCGACCATCGCCCGGACCTCGTACACGTGCACCAGCTCCGCCCGGCGCAGCCGACGACAGCGGGCACGAGGTCACGGCCGACGAGCTGTACGCGCTGTTCCGGGCGACGTACCCGGACGCGGCGGTGCGGGTGCCGTGGCGCACCGGCGAGGAGGACGGCCGCCACTGGGCGCGGGTCGGCGACCACCGCGGCGAGGGCAACGGCCCGCTGGGCGCCGTCACGGCGGCGCTGCGCGCGGCGGGGACGGCCGTGGACATCCTGCGGTTCACCGAACACGGCGTCGGCCCCGGCCCCGGCGCGGACGCGGTCGCCTACGTCGAGGCGCGGGTCGGGTCCGGTCACGGTGGCGGGGGAGAGGTGGTTCGGGGCGTCGGGCGGGACTCCTCCGTCCTCACCTCCGGTGTGCGCGCGGTGCTCAGCGCCGTCGGGCGCGCGAGCAGGGGACGATGGCGCGATGACGTCCTCCACCTCTCCCGGCGTGCCCGAACGTCCCGACCTGCCGGAAGCTCCCGGACTCCGCGAACTCCCCGAACTCGCCGAACTCGCCGAGCTCCCCGAGCTCCACGACCTGCCCGCCCGGAGCCGGGCCGTGGCCGAGGCCCTCGCCGCGGCCGGCCTCCCCGGCAAGATCCGCGTCCTGCCCGACTCCGCCCGCACCGCGGCCGCGGCCGCCGCCGCCCTCGGCTGCGAGGTCGGCGCCATCGCCAACAGCCTCGTCTTCAGCTGCGACGGCGCGCCGCTGCTGGTCATGACCAGTGGCGCCCACCGCGTCGACACCGCACACCTGGCCCGGGAGCTGGGCACCGGCCCGATCACCCGCGCGAGCGCCGCCCAGGTCCGCGAGGCCACCGGCCAGGCCATCGGCGGCGTCGCCCCGACCGGCCACCCGGCGCCGCTGCGCACGGTGGTGGACGAGGCGCTGGCGGGCTACGAGGTGCTGTGGGCCGCCGCCGGGCACCCGCACACCGTGGTGCCGATGACGTACGAGGAACTGCTGAAGCTGACCGGCGGCACGCCGTCGGCGGTGGCGCAGGACTGACGCCCCTCGGGCGGCCGTCCGCTCTCCCGGTCGTGTTCGCGACCGGGAGAGCGGGACGGCGGCTCAGGGCTGGGCGAGGCGCTGGAAGAGCCCGCCGATCGCGGCCTTGTCCGCGATCATCGGGAGCGAGTCGAAGTACAGCTCCCAGGTGCCGTTCGGGCCGACGCGCTCGACGATCCCGAACGAGATGCTGGTGCCCTTCGGCTCACCGCTGCCGGGCTCGGCGCTCTTGAGGACGGTGGCCGTGCCGTACCACTCCAGGTACGCGGTGGACCTGCCGAACGCCGCCTGGCCGGGCTTGAACGTGACGTCGGCGTACTGGAGGAGGCGCTGGAAGTAGGCGGCCTTGGCTTCGGCGGTGGTCAGCGGCGCGGCCAGTCCGGGCGCGGTCAGCGCGCTGCCCGCCAGCCGGGCGGCGAGGGCGTCGGCGTCGTGCGAGTTCCAGGCGGCCAGCCGGGCGCCGATCTCGTCGGCGCGGAACCGCTCCGGTGTCCGGCGGCCGTTGGGGCCCGCGCCGGCCCCCGCACCGGCCCCGGTGGCGGGCGCGGCGTCGGCGAGGTCGGCGAACGGGCTGCGCAGTTCGGGGGCCGCGTGGCGGAAGAGCTCGTAGCGGTCGTAGTAGCGGCGGGCCTGGATGGTCCTGCCGTCGTCGCCGAGCACGTTGCGGGCGACCTGCGGGTAGGCAACCTTGTGCCCCTTGAGCGTGACCTCGTTCCACTGGCCGAACATCATCGACGCGCCTTCCGTGACGACGTCGGTGCCCCGGTAGCGGAGGTCGGGGGCGAGGGCGAGCGAGCCGGTGATCGAGGTGCCGATCGCCGTGCGCCCGCGCTGGGGATCGCCGCCGGCCTCCCAGAGGGTGGCCTCGTCGTCGAAGATGTCGAGGTAGGCCTGGACCCGCGGGTGGGAGAGGTCGCCCCGGGCCGGCGGCGTGCCGGTCGGGATCTCGCCGAACGCGATCTGACGCTTCATGAAGGCGCACGCGTTCGGGGTGACCCGGCCCTCCAGCCGCTCGACCTTCGCCCGGACCTCGCCGCACTCCACGCCGCCGTCCCGCGGGTCGGCGGCGGCCCCGGCGGCCCCGGTCGCCACGGCGGTGAAGGAGAGTCCGACGGCGACGGCGGCGGCGGCGGTGAGCGGTCCGGTCCGGCGGGCGGTGTTGGCGAGCATGGTGATACCTCGTCCCTCGTGGTCGGTGGCCGTGCCCGGGCGGTCGGCCCCGGGCACGGGCATCACCCTCGCGGACGGCGGACGGGGCGTCGATTACCTCGGAGGTCATGTGCCCTCCGGGTGCGATTCCGCAGGCAGGGGCCGATTTCGTCTTTCGATCATCCGCTGATAAGTTCTTCCATGTCGGCGGGACGAGATCGCGGAAGTGATCGAGACCCGGACCGTCAGGCGTCGGTGGTGCAGCGGTAGCACGCCCACTTTCAGTGGGAGGGGTTCGTTCGATTCGGGCCCGGCGCTCAACATCGCAGGGGCGGAAGTCGCATTCGACTTCCGCCCCTGTCGGCTTTCCGGGCCGTTAACGGCTTCAGGGGAGTACGTCGTAGGTGTAGACCGAGGAGATGTCGAGCACGGACCTCGGCGTCGCGGGTGCCCCGAGTGGGGAGATGATCGGGTCGTCGATCCGCTCGCCCTTGT
Organism: Kitasatospora sp. NPDC127111; assembly: GCF_042677465.1. NCBI lineage: Bacteria > Bacillati > Actinomycetota > Actinomycetes > Kitasatosporales > Streptomycetaceae > Kitasatospora > Kitasatospora sp. NPDC127111. Next base: position 55,973 of record NZ_JBHXTG010000012.1, on the reverse strand, counting down.
ACGTGGCCGCCGGGGCGGTCATGTCCGGGGCGTAGAGCCGGCCGAAGCGGTTCATCCAGCCCTCCCAGATCCGGTCCACGTTGCAGTGGTGGAGGAAGAACACCGGGTCGTTGGGGGAGGTGCCGGGCGCCATGTCGCCGCTGATCCACACGTGGACCTGGTTGTGCATGTGGACCGGCCGGGTCAGCTCCCTCGGGATCCAGCCTTCCAGCAGGTTGCGGAAGCCCTGCGAGGTGCTGTTGAAGTTCAGCGTGTCGTACCGGTCGGCCGGGTCGGTGCTGCCGGCCGGCGGTGTGTAGGCGAGTGTGGTCTTGACCTCCGCACTGGTCGGCAGGGTGGGCCAGTCCGTGGCGAAGAAGCGGTCCAGGCCACGCACGGGTTCGGCCTGGACGGGCATCCCGGAGGGGTCGCTCTCGATGCGGATGGCGAAGGTGTTCGGATTGGCGGGGTCGAAGGCGAACGGCCCGTCGCTGACCGGCGTTCCGGTGAGCGGGTCGCTCTGCCCGCCGAGGTACGCGGACGTGAAGATCTCGGCACTGGTGGGCGAGCCGAGGTCGCCGTCGGCCGCCCAGTCCCAGTAGGGGAGAGCGAAGGACGGCTTGTTCAGCACGCGCTGGATGTTCGACTCCAGCAGACCGAGCATCACCCGGTGCCACGGCAGGAAGATCGGCCCGCGGTGGGCGGCGTTGCGGTTCCGGGGATTCCCGCCCGGCGGAATGGGGGTCATCATCGTCCAGCAGTGCCAGATCACGAACAGGTCGTAGGTGAACACCGGGGCGGGGGTCCCGGGGACGCCGAGCTGGTCGGTGGTGAAGGTGGTCTGTTCCTGCTTGAGCGCGAGGACGCCCTGGATGTAGTCGTCCCGTGCGGTCGCGTCGGTGAGGATGTTCTTCCGGACGACGGACATCTCACTGGCCCTTCGGGAAGTGCCTGGGGAACTTGCGGATCAGCTCCCGGACGGTGTCCAGCGCCGAGGTGAACTGGTAGGCGGGCAGGCCGTGGCAGGACAGCATGCCGTCGTCGTCCACGTCGAGCCCGGCCGTCAGCGGCTTGCCGTCCACGGTGACCTCGTAGGTGGTGACGATCTTGATCTGGCGGCCCTCGAACTCCGCCGTTCGGACGGACGACGAGTGGCCGGCATGGTGGCCCATGCCTCCCATGTGGTCGTGCGCGGGTTTGATGCTCGCGAGGTAGCGCCCGAGCGTCTCCGGTTCGGCGGCAGTGGTCAGGTCTGCCGGGGTGATGGTCGGGTCCATGTCTGCATCCCGGGGGTCGCGCTTCCGGCGCGCCGCCGGAGTGCGGACGCCGTCCACGTCCCACCATCCCGCCGGGCGCGCGGCTCCGCAGCTCGGACGGCCCGGCGGCCACGCAGGGCGACCGCCGGGCCGGGTGGGAGGGGCGGAGGTGGACGGACAGTGACCGGAGCGGTCGTCAGACCGCGAACGCCGCCGCCCAGCGGGCGGTGCCGGACGGCAGCGGGTCACCCTCGTTCAGGCTGAGCGCCATCCACGCCTCGTCGGGCGCGTCCATGGTGAGCACCACGCCGTGCGCGGAGGCGCGGACGAAGCCGAACCGCGGGTAGTACGTCGGGTGCCCGAGCAGGAACACGAAGCGCTCGCCCATCGCGCGGGCGGCAGCCAGCGCGGCCCGGACGGTGGCCGAGCCGGCCCCGGTGCGCTGGTGGTCCGGGTGCACGGACACCGGGCCCATGGCGAGGGCCGGGACGTCACCGATGTGCGCGCGGGAGAGGACGACGTGGGCGACGGGCGTGTCGGTGGCGTCGGTGGCCACGGTGGCGACGAAGGAGAGGCCGTCGATCCAGCCCGCGTCGGTACGGAGAGCCGCGAGGAGGTCGGCCTCGTGCGCCCGGCCGAAGGCGGCGAGGGTGAGGGCCTGGACGGTGGGGACGTCCGAGGTGGTCTCGGTGCGGGTGAGCCAGGAGGAGGACGAAGAAGACATGGGGAAACCCTCGGGTGAAGGGCCCTGGCGCAACGCGGAAGTACGGTCAGACCAGGGCCCGGGAGATGAGTACGGGCGTCCGGGCGCTGCGCAGCACAGGCGCAGCGGTCATCACCGCGGCCACAATCTCACCTTCCCCGTCTCTCTCGGCATCCTGGTCAAGCACGGACGGGCCGACCGTAGCAGGGCGGGGAGCGAGGGCGCTCCCCGTTTTCCGCCCGGATGCACCGCCGGCCGCCCACCGGGTGGTGGACGGCCGAGGCGGGGGTGGTGCGTCAGAGCGAGGCGGCGAACTCCACGAACGCCTGCCACGCGGCCGGCTCGAAGGTGAGCTGCGGGCCGGCCTTGTCCTTGGAGTCACGGACGTGGACGGCCTCGGTCGCCTCGGCGATCTCGATGCACTGGCCGCCTTCATTGCTGCTGTAGCTGCTCTTGCGCCAGGCGATCTCGACGCACGCGCCGCCTTCGTTGCTGCTGTAGCTGCTCTTGAACCATGCCAGCTTCGTGCTCATCGCTCTCCCAGCATCTTCTCGATCAGAGACAGGGACTCGTGTGGAGTGAGGGCCTGCGCCCTGAGGGTGCCGTATCGCGCGTTCATGATACGGACTTCGTCCTGATCTGTGATCAGCCTACTGCTCGTCTGAACTTCGATATAGCCGTTCTGGGGTCGGCCCTTGGGGGTGATCAGAATGAACGAGCCACCCATGCCCGCGTGCTCGGTTCTGTCCAACGGCAAGACTTGGACGACCATGCCGCGTGTCTGGCCGACTTCCAGGAGACGGTGAAGCTGCCCCGAGTGGACGTCCCAACCGCCCAGAGGCCTTCGCAGGACACTCTCGTCGATTACCCAGCTGAACACGGCCCGGGGCCATCGAGCCAGGATCTCCTGTCGCGCCATTCGTGCCGCAACCCGGATCTCGATCACCTCCTCCGAGAGCAGCGGCTGCCGCATCTCGAACAGAGCCCGGGCGTGCGCTTCGGTTTGCAGGAGACCGGGAATGAGGAGCGTGCTGTAGTCGTGGTATTCGACAGCCTCGGCCTCCAGTCCCGCGAAGTCCCGGAACCACGCCGGGTGCCGCACCCGGGCCTTCGCCTTCGCCTGCTGCACATCGTCCTTCGCGATGCTCAACAGCCCACCGGCATTGAGGAGTTTGTCCGCCGCGTCCAGCAGCTCCGGCTGCGGCGTGCGCTTACCCCGTTCCACCGAGCCGATCATGGCCTCGGTGTAGCCGACGTGGTTGCCCAGCTCCTTCTGCGTCATCCCCGCCCGCTCGCGCAGCAGCTTGAGCTGCTTGCCGAGGGCGCGGAAGAAGTCCGACACCTCCGCGAGGTCCTCCGCCAACTCCGGCCTGGCCTCGCCGCTCGCGCCGCCACCCCGTACGTCACCCATTGCGACCACCCCTGATTCCAGGTCACGCCCAACAGCCCAAACAGGACACGGTATGCACCCGGACAAACACTCCCCGTGTCCGCCTGATGCATGGTCAGGGTACGCCCGGCCCTCCACGCTGGATCACATGAAGTCCGAAATTCCCGTAGACACCGTCGCCCCGCGCCGTCTCGCGACCCTTCTCACGCCCACCCCCAAGGGGGCCGCGCTCGGGCGCCGCATCGCCCGCCAGCAACTCACCGCCTGGCGCATCAACTCCCTTGCCGAGGAGCCGTTCCACTCCGCCCTGCTGATCATCGCCGAGCTCGCCGCCAACGCCTCCACCCACGGCCGCGTCCCCGGTCGGCGCTTCGAGCTCGCCCTCGCTCTCACCGTCGACCCGCACGTGCTCCGCATCGAGGTCTCCGACTGCCGGGGCGACCGGCACCCCGTCCTCCCGGCCGTCTGCGCCCCCAACTCCCGGTCCGGGCGCGGTCTCACCCTCATCGACGCCCTCGCCGACCGCTGGGGGTCCGACCCCCGCCACCCCAACGCCAAGACCGTCTGGGCCGAACTCGACCTCCCCGCTGCCCGTGCCGTCTGAGCGCCCCGCCACCGTCACCCGCGTCACCGCCCTCACCCTGCTCCCGATCAGCCTCCTCCTCGCTCTCCTCACTTGGGCCTACCCCACCCACCCCACCGAACCCGCCCCCACCCCGAGCGCCACCTCGACCCCAACCCCCTGACCGCGCACAGGAAGTCGGCCCAGCCGACTTCCTACGCGAGCGCGCTCGCCGCGGCGTCGAGGATCCTGCCGAAGGTGTGGGCGATCAGCGGCTTGGCGACCACCCGGGTGAGCGCGGCGCCGAAGGGCGCACGGACCTCGAAGGTGGTCGTCCACTCCACCTCGGTGCCCCCGGTGACCTCCCGGAAGGTCATCCGGCCGAGCTCGTGCCGGGACGGCGGGAAGCTGCGCTCCACGGTGTACTCGAAGTCGTGCGGCGCGTTGTAGGTGGTCACCCGCTCGCGGAACCACCCGATCGCCCACGTGTGCGCCCGGACCGCCCCCACCCCGTACGGCGCCCCCGCGCCCGGGCGCGCCAGCCGGGCCCGGAGGATGAGCGGTGAACGGGTGTAGTTGGTGGTCGTGGCGCACCAGTCGAACACGTCCGCGATCGGCGCCGCGACGACCCGTCGAACGGTCAAGGTCTCCACCGGTGTTGTCCCTTCTCCTGCCCGCCGGCCGCTGCCCGCCGCGCGGGACGGCGGCCCCGCGCGGCAGGTGGACGGGACACGGCCCGGGAATGTGACAACCGGAACCCCGATCAGTGCGTCACCGGCCGGTGACCCCGTCGATCAGCTCGCGCACGACGTCGGCGTGGCCGTTGTGCCGCGCGTACTCCCGGATCATGCCGAGCATGATGCCGCGGACGTCGTACACCCGGCCGCGCCGGGTGGTGACGGTGGCGTTCGGGTCGAGGTCGGCCGTGATGGCCCGGCTGCGCTCGCACAGGGCGACGAAGCGGTCGACGTCGGCGTCCAGGCCCTCGCTGCGGTCGAGTTCCCAGTCCCAGTCGATCTCCTCGCCGTCGTAGTACGGGTACGGCTCCTTGAGGCCGGCGACGCACTCGACGAACCACCACTGCTCGATCGTCGTCAGGTGCCGGACGAGGCCGTGCAGCGTGGTGTCGGACGGAACCGTGCGCCGACCGGTCTGCTCGGCGGTGAGGCCCTCCAGCTTGGACAGCAAGTTCGCCCGCTCGTGGTCGAGCCAGCTGTTCAGGGCCGCCATCTCGGGGCTGACGGTGGGCGGATCGACGCGCCGGAGGGGAGAGGTGAAGGTCATGGCGGTCAGTGTCGGACGGCCCGCAACGGCTCGGCAACCGAAATTGGGGGCGCCGGCCAACCCGTCGGTCAGCGCCCTGCGGACGACCGGAACGCCCAGCCGGCGGACCTGCGAGCACCCCCCGTCAGCCGACCGGGACTCACGGCGCTCTCTCGTCGGAACGAGCACCGGTCTGCTCGGCCTCCACCCGCCCGTTGCCGCGACTGCCCAGGGCGTGCCGGCCGTTCCCGTCGCACCGATGCTCGACCTGGGGGCGTTGGAATTGCTTCGACGCGGGCCGCTTCGTCGCGGGACGTCACGTGATCGGCCGGACAGCTGCCAGCCCCCGCCCCTCCTGCACAGGAAGTTGGCCTGGCCGACTTCCTGTGCAGGGCTTCGTCCGGTGGCGCACGTAGGATCCTGACGTGCCTGATCTGCTGCCCTCCGTCCCCCGCTCCCCGGGGCCGCCGACCTCCGGCGGGGCCGCGATCGCCACGCCCGTCGGCGAGCTGGAGTTCTCCGCCCGGATCGGCGCGTGGTCGGTGCCGCGCCGGCCCCAGCGGGCCTTCCGCCTGCCCGGCGGCGCGCTGGTCCACCGCTGGGAGCACGCGTCGGCCGAACTGGAGCTGCTGATCTGCTCGTACGAGGCGGAGGAGACCGAGTTCACCCTGCCCGTGGCCGCCTGCTGGGGCGCCGTCTGGAGCGTCCGCGCCCGGACCGCGCTGGAGCGGGTGCGGCTGTCCGCGTCCTTCCGCGACGTACCGGCCGACGTGCGGAGCGACGCCGCGGTGGGCCAGGCGGTGGCCGCCGTCGAACTCTGGAACGCCGGCACCGACCTCACCCTGAGCGGCTCGGACGAGGAGGAGCTCTGCGCCCGCGCGGGCGCCGGCGACTCCCTGCCCCGCCGCTGGGCCGCCCTCCTCGACGACGTCCACCGCCGCTCCCACCCCACGTGGGGCGTCGAGTACCGGCCCGACCACCAGGGCCTGACCTGGGCGCTCCCCCCGTTCGCCCCCGGCGACCACGCCCTCCTCCACGCCGCCGTCAGCTGGCGCACCCCCCTCCCGGACGACCCCGACGACGACACCTCCACCTGGTGGGCCACCATCCTCACCCAACCCCGCCACCTCCTGGCCGCCGCCGCCGCAGCAGCAGCCGCCGCCGCTTCGGACCGGTAGCGCCCGTGCGGCCGAGGTGGACGGCCGGCTGCGGCGGCCACGACGGCCGGATGACGACGCCGTCGTTTCGTAGCACCTGGTTCATCCCAGGTGCACACGTCGGTCGGGCCCACGGTGACGGTCCCCGGCCTTGGCCGCGAGCCGGCCGAGCAGCGTGCCGGTGACACGGAACTCATGGCAACAGCGGCAACGACTCGCTTCTCCCCAGCTGTCAGTTCTGCGGACGCCGTGCCCAGAACAGGACATGGCCGCTGTCGCCTTCCGGGACGAACTCCTCGTGCAACACCTCCAAGCCGGCTCGCAGCAGCCAGGACCGGTTCGTGTCAGCGTCCGCGTGACTCCACCACATCGCGGCCCCGCCACCGAGCCAGTTCTCGTCGGTCCCGGTCCAGGCCTGGTGCCCCGTGGTGATCAGCAGCCAGCCTCCCGGCCGCAGCCACGATGCCATCCGCTCCAGCAGGGCCGGCTGTTCCTCTACCGGGATGTGGATGAGCGCGTAGAGGCAGATCACGGAATCGAAGGTCTCCGACGGGAACGCCAAGGTCGTGGCGTCCGCTCGGACGAACTCGGCGTTCGGCACCAGCTCCCGAGCCCGCTGGATCTGTACATCGCTGATGTCGACGCCCGTCACGCGGTGCCCTGCCACGGCGAGGGACCGGGCCACGGGGACTCCGGTCCCGCACCCCACATCCAGCACTGCTGCCGTGTTCGGGAGGCGACCGAGCAGATCCTCGATCCACGATCCGTACTTCGTCGCGCTGTTGAACACGCGCTCATAATGCGCGGACAGCAGGTCGTACCCACGCCGGACCACGGCCTTCGGATCTTCAACATCCATAACGGCGCACGCTATCGGGCACCCGCTGGCGGAGCGACACCTATTCGGGCTGCCGCTGGCCGGGACCGGCGACTTCCACTGTCTCTCCAGAACCGGGCGCCGACGTCGATCTGCGCTGGCAGGCGTTCCTGCGAAGATTCGACCTGGAGCACACGTTCCGAATGATCAAGCAGACGCTCGGCTGGACCTCCGACGCCCCGAAAGCATCATCGAACGGGACCGGATCAGACCGTAGAACAAGCTGAGCAGGAGTTCATGGATGTCAGCCATGGCCGCACCCGCTGACGCTCACCTCGGACAGGCCCGCCGTTCGCGGCCGTTCAGCGCGTACGGGAAGTCGACCCCGCCGACTCCCCGTACGCGGTGGCGGTCGGCGGGAGCCCACCGCCCGGCGAGGGACCAGACGAGCGCCGTCAGCCCGCCAGGCCGAGCAGCAGCTTCGCGGCGGCCGCCGCGCCGTCGGTGCGGATCGTGCCGGCGACGGCGGCCGCGCGCTCGCGGGTCCCGGGGGCCAGGGCCGTCGTGAGCGCGGCCGACAGGGACTCGAAGGTGGGGGTCGGGCCGTCGTGGGCCGCGCCGATGCCAAGCTCGGCCACGCGCGCGGCCCAGTACGGCTGGTCCGCCATCTGGGGCACCAGCACCTGCGGCGCACCGGCCAGCGCGGCCGTCGTCGTCGTGCCCGCGCCGCCGTGGTGCACGACCGCGGCCACCCGCGGGAACAGCGCGTGGTGGTTGACCTCGCCGACGGCGAAGCAGTCGTCCTGGTCGTCGGTCAGCGCCAGGTCGGCCCAGCCGCCCGACACGAGCACCCGCCGGCCCTGCGCGCGGACCGCCGCGATGGCCGCCCGGGCGACCTCCTGCGCGTCGCGGATGGGCATGCTGCCGAAGCCCACGTACACCGGGGCCTCGCCGGCGTCCAGGAACGCCGCCAGCTCGGCCGGGAGCGGCCGCTCGTCCGCCCGCAGCCACGCGCCGGTCTGCTCGACGTCGAGGTCCGCCGGCTGCAGCCACGGGCTCAGCGTCGGGTCCGCCGCCAGCCACGGCCGGTCGGTGAGGACGTAGTCGCGGAAGTCGTCCACCGGCGGCAGGCCGACCGTCTCCCGGTGGGCGTTGAGGCCCGTGCCGAACAGCAGGTTCATGTTCTCGACGTCCAGCTCCCACAGCACCCGGTTGTCGGTCACCCCCGGCGGGAACGGCCGGCCCGGCCGGGGGAACGGCGGGTGGTGCGGCGACGGCAGGTAGCTCGGGAAGTAGGCCACGAACGCGTACGGGAGGCCCAGCTTCTCGGCCGCCGACCGCGCGGCCGCCGCCGCCGGGAGCAGACCGGTCGCCACCACCGCGTCGCACCCCTCGGCCGCCGCGAGGACGGCGTCGTAGGTCGTGGCGACCAACGCGGCCGCGCGCTGGGCCAAGCCCTCCGCCGGCATCGGCGCCTTCCCGGTCACCGCCCCCGCCACCATCTGACGCACCGGCGCGCCGATCGGCGCCAGCGGGATCCCGGCGGCGGCCAGCAACTCCGCGAAGTCCGGCGGTGCGCACACCCGCACCTCCGAGCCGACCGCCCGCAACTGCGCCGCCAGGGCCAGCATCGGCTCGACGTCCCCGCGCGACCCGTAGGCCATCAACAACACACGCATGTTCACAACTCTCATTTCCGCAGTTCTCGGCGTCGGCTGCCGATTCTGCGTCACGTACGGGGTCTTGCCGCAAGGCCCCCGGTGCGCTATAAGTTGAGGGTGGCGGGGAGTGAGTCCCCGTCTGTTTCTTTTGTTACCAAGGGTGTTCCGAGGTGTTGGGCACCTCCGCCTTCAGGGGTCCTTCCGCGGTGGGTCACCGCGGCGAGCGCCGGCCCCGCTCACCCGAACCGCGCCACGAACCGTCGCTGCCAAGGCGTTTCGACCGCGTGCCGGTCGTAGTGCTCGCGGACGTACGCCACCGCCTCGCCGGCCGGCACGCCGTCGAGCACCGCCACGCAGGCGAGCGCCGTTCCCGTCCGACCGCGGCCGCCGGCACAGGCGACTTCGACCCGTTCGCCGGCCGAACGCTCCCAGGCCTCGCGGAACGCCTCGGCCGCCTCGGCGCGGTCGGCGGGCAGCCGGAAGTCGGGCCAGCGCAGCCACCTGCTCTCCCACGGGAGGTCCGCCGGCCGGCGGCCCAACAGGTAGAGGCCGAAGGTCGGTTGCGGACCAGGCGGCAGGGGGCGGCGCAGTCCGCGGCCCCGGACCAGCCGGCCGGACGGCAGACGCAGCACGCCGGCGGCGGCGGCGTCCCAGAGGTTCGAAGCGGAGGCGGTCACGGGCCGAGCCTACGCCGCGACCCGCGTGGCGCGCCCGACTTCCGCGACGGCAAGCCGCCTGCCACACTGCCCTCATGGGCATTCGGGGGGATGCGCCGGACGAACCGTCCGGGGTGCCGGGACCGTCCGCGACGGAGGCGTCGGCGACGGAACGGCTGACGGAACCACTGACGGCGGAAGCGGTCGCGGCGGAAGCGGTCGCGGCGGAACCGCTCACGGCGGAAGCGGTCGCGGCGGAACCACGTACCGCGGAAGCCTCTACGGCGGAACCGCTGACGGCGGAACCGCCCGTGCAGGGGCCGCCCGCCCAGGGGCCGCCCGCGCTGAGCCCGTTCGCGGCGAAGCCCGTGGCCGGGGTCGCCGGCGGCGTGGCCGCGCTGCTGATCCTGCTCGCGGGCCGCTACGGCTACCACCGCGACGAGCTGTACTTCCTGATCGCCGGGCACCACCCCGCCTGGGGCTACGTCGACCAGCCGCCGCTGACCCCGCTGCTCGGGCGGGCGTCGACGGCACTGTTCGGCGACGGCCCGACCGGCCTGCGGGTCGTCCCGGCGCTGATGGCCGCCGCCACCATCACCCTGGTGGCGCTGCTGGCGCGGGAGTTGGGCTCCGGCCGGCGCGGCCAGCTGCTCGCCGCCTGCTGCGCGGCGGCCTCGGCGTTCGTCCTGGCGATCGGCCACCTGCTGAACACCAGCACCTTCGACCTGGTCGCCTGGCTGACGGTCTGCCTGCTCGCGCTACGGCTGCTGCGCACCGGTGACGGCCGCTGGTGGCCCGCGGTCGGCGCGGCGACCGGGGCGGCGCTGCTGAACAAGGACCTCGTGCCGCTGCTCGCCGCGGCCGTGCTCCCCGCCGTGCTGGTGGTCGGGCCCCGACGGGTGCTGCGCGGCTGGTGGCCGGTGGCGGGGGCGGCCGTGGCGCTGCTCGTCGGGCTGCCGAACCTGTGGTGGCAGGCCGCGCACGGCTGGCCCCAGCTCACCGTGGCCGGGGGGATCAGCGACAAGGACGGCGCCGACAACCGGCTGATGTTCGTGCCGATGCAGATCCTGTACCTGTCCCCGGTGCTCGTCCCGGTCTGGGTCGCGGGCTTCCGGCGGCTGCTCCGCGACCCCGCGCTGCGCTGGGCGAAGGCCTTCGCCGTCGCCTACCCCGTGCTCTGCGCGCTGGTGATCGCCGGCGGCGGCAAGCCGTACTACGCGTTCCCACTGCTGTTCGTGCTGGTGGCCGCCGGCTGCGAGCCGCTCGTGCGGCGGCTGGCGGCCCGGCCCGACCCGCGGCGCCGACGGGCGGTGCTCGCGCGCCGGCTGGCGCTCGCCGCGGCGGTCAACGTGGTGATCACCCTGCCGGTGCTCCCGGCCCGGCTGACGCCCGCGGTGACCTGGATCTACCAGGAGCAGGGCGAGCAGATCGGCTGGCCCGAACTGGCCGCGGCGGCCGCCGAGGGCTGGTCGGCGGTCCCGGCCGACCAGCGCGACCGGGCGGTGGTCTTCGTCTCCAACTACGGCGAGGCGGGCGCACTCGCCCGGTACGGGCCGGCCCTCGGCCTGCCGGGCCCGTACTCCGGGCACATGAGCCTCGCCGACTGGGGCCCGCCGCCGGACGGCTCGAACGGCCCCGTCCTGCTGATCCACCCCGACGAGTACCCGGCGGTGGAACGCCACTTCACCGGCTGCCGGGTGGTCGCCCGCGTCGACAACGGCCACGGCGTGCCGAACCAGGAGCAGCACGCCCCCGTCCTGCTCTGCGCCGGCACCACCGCGCCCTGGTCGGTGCTCTGGCCCCAACTACGGCACTACTACTGACGACTCACGACGCCGCGAACAGGGCGGGAGCGGAAGGCAGGCCGGCCCGGTGGGCCAGGGCGGCCGCCTCGCCGCGTGAGGCGACGCCCAACTTGGCCAGGATGTTGGCGACATGGAACTTCACCGTGGACTCGCTGATGTGCAGCGCCCGGGCGATGTCGCGGTTGCGGCGGCCCTGGGCGAGCTGGTCGAGGACCTCCAACTCCCGTGGCTGCAGCCCCTCCAGCGGATCCTGGGCGACCGGCGCCGCCGGCAGTTCGAGCGGCAGGTCGACGGTGACGGTGGTGCCCCAGCCGGGGACGGCGTCGACGGTCAGCCGGCCGGCCAGCGCGGCGACCCGGTCGGTCGTCCGGTGGACGGCCAGCGCGTCGGGGGCCAGCAGGCCGGGCCCGTCGTCCCGGACGACGGCCCGCAGCGCGTCCCCGGCGAACTGCCAACTCACGTGCAGGCGCGTGAGGTCATCCTGCTCCAGCATGGTGAGCACGGCGGAGCGGACGGCGGCCCGGGCGGTGTGCGCGGTGTCGGCGGGAACGGAACGGTCACCGGCCGAAGGCGCCAGCAGGTCGAGCCGGACGGGGCTGTGCCGCAGCAACGGGCGCAGTTCGTCGGCCAGCCGGGCGAAGGCGGTGGCGGCGGGCTCCTCGCTCAGCTCCCGGTCGAGGTCGGCGCCCGCGCGCAGCCCCAGCAGGGCGTCCACGGCGAGTTCGGTGGCGCTGCGGCGGGCGGTCGCGTCGTCCAGGGCGGCCGAGCGCAGCGGGGCGAGGATCGCGGTGAGCGCCGAGGCGTGCGCGCCGCTCAGCTCGGCGATGGCGCGGCCCCGGGCGCCCGCCGAGGCGCGGGAGGCGGCCGCGTGCACGGGGGCCGCGTCGACGGCGCGGTGGTGGGAGTGGGTGGTGACCAGCTCCCAGAACTGCTGGAGGACGGCGAGCGGCCGCGCGGGCAGCGGCGTGCCGTGCTCGCGGACCAGCACCAGCAGCGCGCCGTTGCTCCCGGCCGGCGCCGAGGCCACCGCCACGGCCGGCCGCGGCCGGCCCGCCAGGACCGCCTCGCCCTGCCACGGGCGGCCTGGCTCCACGGCACCCGCCAGGTCGGCCAGCTCCAGGCTGGTGATCCGCCCGGCCAGGTCGGCGGCGCCGTGGGCGTTGGTGGGCGAATAGGTGCAGACGCCGCTGAGCTGCGCGACCGCGGTGTGCGGGACGAGACCGGCGAGGGTCGCGGACAACCGCGGCAGGATGGCCGGCCGGGGCGTGCGCAGCACCTCGACGGCCCGCGCCAGCGCGTCCTCGGGGCGCTCCCAGCCGGGGAGCTCCGAGTCGGGACGCGTCCGGCCGGGACGCGTCTGGTCGGGACGCGTCTGGTCGGGACGCGTCTGGTCGGGGTGCGTCCGGCGGGGGTGCTCCTCCGGCGTGCCCTTCGCGTGCCTCGCCGCGTCCTCGGCCGTCGCGTCCGGCAGCCCGTCCGCCGTCCCGTCGGCCATGTGGTCCGCCACCTCGCTCGTCATGCCGTCGAGCCTAGCCGGGCGGGCCCCGCCCCGGCCTGGCCGTTCGGACAGGTGGAACCGGCCGAACGGCGGGCCGGTGACCGCCCGACGGGCCACCAGGCTGGAACCGTCACCACGACGAACCTCCCCTGACACCAAGAACGGTGGGATACCCATGACCAAGGCCATCGGCTTCTCCGAGTACGGCGGCCCGGACGTGCTGCGTCCGCTCGACCTCGACCTGCCCGCCCCCGGCCCGGGCCAGGTGCTGGTCGCCGTCCGCGCCGCGGGCGTCAACCCGCTGGACCACAAGCTGCGCAACGGCGCGCTGACCGCGCTCTTCCCGCTCACCTTCCCGTACGTCGCCGGCTCCGAGGTGGCCGGCGTGGTCGAGGCGGTCGGCGAGGGCGTCACCGAGTGGCAGGCCGGTGACGAGGTGTTCGGCCTGAGCCTCGGCGGCGGGTACGCCGAGCACGCGGTGGTGGACGCCGGCAAGCTGGCCCGCAAGCCCGCCACGCTCGGCTGGGAGGAGGCCGCGGCGATCCCGGTGGCGGCCGAGACGGCCTGGCGCTCGCTGGACCTGCTGGGCGTCACCGAGGGCCAGACCCTGTTGGTGCACGGCGCGGCCGGCGGCGTCGGCACGGTGCTGCTGCAGTTCGCCCGCTCGCGCGGGATCCGGGTCGTCGGCACCGCGAGCGAGGCCAACCACGCCCACCTGCGCGAGCTCGGCGCGACGCCCGTCGCCTACGGAGACGGCCTGGCCGAGCGGGTGCGGGCCGCCGCGCCGGAGGGCGTGGACAAGGTGCTGGACGCGGCCGGCCAGGGCGACGTCCTGCCGTACTCGATCGAGCTGACCGGCGGCGCCGAGCACGTGCTGACCATCGCCGACTTCGCGGGCGCGGCCGAGCACGGGGTGCGCTTCACCGGCGGCTCCGAGGTCGCCGAGTACCACGCCCCCGCCCTGGCGAGCGCCCTCGCACTGCACGAGGCGGGCACCCTCCGGCTGCCGCTGCACAGGGTGTACCCGCTGGCGGAGGCGGCCGAGGCGCAGCGCGAGAGCGAGCGCGGGCACCTGCGGGGCAAGATCGTCCTCACGGTCGGCTGACCACGGCGGCGGGCGGAGGGGGGCCGCCGGGGACGCAGGGGGGCCGCCGGGGACGCAGGGGGGCCTGCGGCGCCCGTATCAACCGATCGGTTGATACGGGCGCCCGGGGCCGAGCGGATCAACGCCCCGGAGCGCGCGGTCAGTTCGATGCCGGCGGTCGACTCCCGACTGGTCGCCGCGGTGCGCACTCCGGCGCCGGCGGCTGTGGAGGAGACGGCGTCCGGGGCCGTGCCCGAGAACGAGCGGGCCATCCTCGGCCAGGGTCTGTCCCGCGGATCAGGCGCGAGCGTGATCCGTCGGATGCCGGGGTGACTCAGGCGATGGAGAACTGAGCGATGTACTCGGTGAACGGCGGGATTCCGACTTCTGCACGGCGCTCGTCCACGCGCTCGGGTTCCTCGCAGGGCCACGGGATCGGCGCGCCGTCCTTCACGGCGGCGATCTGCGTTCCGTAGATCTGCTTCCTCCCTTCGTTCACAAGGGTGCGATCCCGCAGGAAGGCAAGATCTCGCGGGCTGGCGGCGCCGTCGGCCACCGCCTGCTCCATCAGCCGCAGTGCGCGCCGCTGAACGTCGAGCTGCCGGTCGGCGTGCTGCGCGATCAGCCACGCGGCCCGGGCCGCGTCCTCACCGACCAACTCCGCGGTCGGCCATCCATGCGCGTCCATGATCGCGCTGAGACGGTCCGCGTGCTGCGCGGTCAAGCGCCGCCAGGCCAACTGCTCCGCCGGGTCTTCGCTGTTCGCATGGCGCGCGGCCTGGTGATCTGCCGCAACCATCCTGTTGAGCTCCGCAGCCACTGCGGCGATGTCAGATGCCATCCCGGCTCCAAGTCAGATCGAAGTTCTCGCTGGTCATCCGCAACCTTAGGGGTGCAAATCACGACAAAATCTCCTCCCGTGGGACGGTGACAGACCCGTCCCGATCTTGGGATACTTGATCTACTCACCGGAGCCAGAGCCGGATCGACGCAACGCCGACCGTCCCGTGGAAGACGTAAGCCCGTTTGTCGAAGCGCGTCGCAACGGCGCGGAAGTGCTTCAACCGATTGATCGTGCGCTCGCCTTCATTGCGGCGCCTGTACATCTCCTTGTCGAAGCCCGCGGGCCGACCACCGTGCGCTCCAGCACGGGGATCAGCTGGGGACTGTCACCCCACTGGCCCGGCGTGATCAGTAGAGCCAGCGGCCGACAGCCGCCTTCCCCGGCGAGATGGATCTTGCTCGTCAGTCCGACCCGGGAGCGTCCGAGTCCCTCGTCGGGGCGATGCTGCCGAGGCGTTGATCTTTTTCGGGATCCGTGGTGCTCTGTGCGGAGCCCCGGCTGCGTGCTGGTGAGCTCGGCACGAGGTCGAGTCGATGCTGACCATGCTCCAGTCCACTCGCGCCTGAGCGTCGGCGTCGGCCAGCACGGCCTGAAGGATGGCGGAGGCGCAGGCGGTGGCGGGCCGGGCCGGGCTGGGCCGGAGGGGCGCCCACCGGGGGCGGCGACTGTGACGCGCGCCACGGGAACCCGCCCGTGGTGCCGGACAGCCGACAGGAGTGACCACAGAAATGCGAACCCGGGTGCGGTCCGGGGACCCTGACGTCTTCGCGGAGCTCTTCGACGGCTACGCACGCACCGTCTACAACCACGCCTTCCGGCTGACCGGGGACTGGTCCGTCGCCGAGGACGTCATGTCGGCGGTCTTCATGGAGGCGTGGCGGCTGCGCGAACGGGTGGACCCCGAGGGCGGCTCGCTCCGGCCGTGGCTGCTGGGCATCGCCACCAACCTGGCCCGCAACCACTGCCGCAGCAACCGGCGCTACCGGGACGCGGCCAATGCGGCGGCCGCGGCGGTGGCCCCGGTGCCCGACCACGCCGACGAGGTGGCCGGCCGGCTCGACGACCGGCGGCGCATCGCGGTCACGCTGACCCGGCTGAGCGCGCTGCGGCGGCCCGAGCGTGAGGTGCTCCTGCTGTGCCTGGAGGGCCTTGAGTACAGCGAGGCCGCCCAGGTCCTGGGCATCCCGGTCGGCACCGTCCGCTCGCGGCTGTCCCGGGCCCGCACGAAACTGCGCAAACTCGCCGATGCCGAACTGAGGACGAACCGACGGGAACCCGCCGACCGCCCCCGACAGACCTATGGCGACCGCGCGAACGCGGTCCGGCCCGCAAAGGAAGGAATCCGATGAACGGCAAGCTTTCGCAGCCTCACCCGGCCGCGTGGGAGGAGACCAAGCACCTCCTGCCGTCCGCGGAGCGCGAGCTACCGGCGGGCCGCCACCAGTTCCACAAGGAGCGCCTCATGGCCCGGATCCGCGACGACCTCCGACCCGCCGACGCCACCACCGCCGCCCCCGCCACACCTGCCGCACCCGCCGCCCTCGCCACGCCTGCCCGTTCCGCCCCCGCCGCGAAGCCGCGCAGCCCGTTCCTGCGCCGCGCGATCCTCCTGCCCGTGGCCGTCTGCGTCCTGGCCGGCGCGGTCGCGACCGGCGTCCACGTCCTGTCGAGCCAGGACGGCACGGGCGCCGGCTCCGGCCCGGGGATCGCCACGGGCCCGGTGCTGACCACCCGGATCGGCGCCGCCGACCCCAACGGCGCGACGCAACTCCTGGGCCGCATCTCCCTGGCGGCCGCTCACGTCTCCGGACCGGCGGTGCGCGAGGACCAGTTCATCTACGTCGGTTCGACGACGGCCACCACGTACGTGAAGACCGTCAACGGCAAGAGCACCCTGGTCAGCGAAGAGCTGCACCTGCGCCAGACCTGGCACTCCCCGGACGGCGCCAAGGGCTGGCTGATCGAGCCCGGCAACACCGGCGCCGACGGCATCACCCTGGCGGGGCCCACCGAGACGGGCGCGATGCCGACGGCGAACCTCAACGCACCCACGTACGACTACCTCGCCGGGCTGCCCACCGACCCCGACCAGCTGCTGCCGAAGATCTACACGGAGACCAAGGGCCACGGCCGCGGCCCGGACCAGGAGGCGTTCACCACGATCGGTGACCTGCTGCGGGAGAGCTACCCGCCGGCCGCCCTCACCGTCGCGCTCTACAAGGCCGCAGCGAAGATCCCCGGCGTGGTCACGGTCGACGACGCGGTCGACGCCGCGGGCCGGCACGGGGTCGCGGTCGCCCGGCTGGACGAGACCTCCGGGCAGCGCACCGAGTGGATCTTCGACCGGGAGAGCCTCGCGTTCCTCGGCGAGCGGACCGTCCAGGTGGAGGGCAGCTCCGGCGAACAGGGCCTGATCAAGCCGGGCACGGTCGTGTTCACGCAGGCCGTCATGACCCGCGCGGTGGTCGACCGGATCAAGCAGGCGCCCGCCCAGGCCGGGTGACCGGCCCGGCCGCACCGGCCCCGGGCCGGCCGGGGCGTCGCGGGGCGTGTGGGGCCGGGGGCTGTCCGGTGGGGATCTGCCGGACAGCCCCCCGGGGCGCCGGACCGGCCGGTGGGCCGTGCCTCGGTGGCGATCTGACGTTCCGTCGGTAGAGTCCGGTGCCATGACCGAGGTGAGCGGATGGCCCCAGGACGGTTCCGTGTCGGGTGGCCGGCTGGCCGGCAAGGCGTGCGTGGTGACGGGAGCGGCGAGCGGCATCGGCCGCGCGGTGGCCGAACGCTTCGCCCGGGAGGGGGCGTCGGTCGTCGCGACCGACGTCGACGTCGACGGCCTGCGGAAGCTCGCGGAGCGGCTGCCGCAGGCCGTCACCACGGTGGTCGGCGACGTCTCCCGGGACGGGGACGCCCGGCGGATGATCGAGGCCGCCGTCGCACGCTATGGCCGCCTCGACGTCCTGGTGGCCAACGCGGGCGTGATCCCGCTGATGGAGATCACCGAGGCGAGCGCCGAGGACTGGGACCACGTGATGGCCGTCGACGGCCGCGGCATGTTCCTCACCTGCAAGTACGCCGTGGAGGCGATGGCCGCCCCGCGGGGCGCGGGCGGCTCCGTCGTCTGTGTCTCCTCGATCTCCGGCGAGGCCGGGCAGCGCGGCCAGGCCGTCTACGGGCCCGCCAAGTTCGTCGCCTCCGGCCTCACCAAGCACCTCGCCGTCGAGTGGGCCGACCGGGGCATCCGGGTCAACGCCGTCGCCCCCGGCACCATCACCACCGAACGCGTCCGCCGCCTCCGGGACGAGCCCGGCGGCCCCGAGTACCTGGCCGCGATCGAGAAGCTCCACCCCATGGGCCGCCTCGGCGCCCCCGAGGAGGTGGCCGCCGCCGTCCTCTTCCTCGCCTCCGACGAGGCCTCCTTCATCACCGGCACCGTCCTCCCCGTCGACGGCGGCTATCTCGCGCAGTAGTCGACGGCGTGGGCGGCGCCGCGGGCCAGGTCAGCCGCCCACGGGCCAGGTCAGCCACCCAGGAGTCCGGCCAACGCCGAGACCCCGTCCGGTCCGCGGCCGGCGGCCACCGCCCGTTCGGTGACGGCGAGCGCCGCGTCGAGGACGCCGGTGTCCAGGCCCCGGGCGCGGGCGGTGTGGGCGACGTGGGCCAACCCGGCCGCCGCGGAGGCGACGCTGGCCCGGTCACCCGGGTGGCGGCCGTCGTCCACGCGCCGGGCGTAGTCGTCGATGACCGCGGGCAGGATGCGCGGCAACCCCTGAGCGTACGGGGCGAGTTCGGTGGCGGCGATGCCCTCGGCGCGGCCAGCGCGAGGGCGTGCAGGTATCCGTGGACGGTGGTCCAGAAGAGATCGAGCAGAGCGGTGTCGTAGGCCGCCGCCCGGCCGGGGTCGGCGCCCAGGTGGTTCACCGTGCCGGCGAGCGAGGCCAGGGCCTGACGGTGGGCGCGGAACAGTTCCTCGTCGCCGCTGCAGACGATCACGCCGGTCGGCCGACCGATGGTCGCGGTGGGGGTCAGGATCGCGGCGTTGAGCAGGCGGACACCGCGTTCGGCGGCCCAACCGGCGCTCTCCCGGGCCTGGTCGGGGGCGACGGAGGTGGCGTTGACCACGGTCGTCCGGCCGTCGGCGAGGGCGTCGGCCGCCTCGTCGAGGACGGCCCGGGCGGCGGCGTGGTCGCGGACGCACAGGATCGCGAGCGGGCTCGCCGCCACCGCCTCGGCGGCCCGCGCGGCGGGCTTCGCGCCGAGCGCGAGCAGCTCGGCGTCCCGGCCCGGCGTGCGGTTCCAGACCGTGACCGGGTGGCCGCCGGCGAGCAGCGCGGTGGCCAGCGACCGGCCCATCGGGCCGAGCCCGAGCACGGTAACCGGCGTACGGGAAGGGCTGGTTGATGCGGACTCGGATTCGGCGGCGGATGCGGATGTGGAAGATCGGAAGTCTGTCACGGCGATTAAGCTAGACCTTCACGTCGACGTGAAGGTCAAGCCGTGGAGGAGAGCCTGGCGGGCAAGCCTCGGGGCCGAGCGTCGTGGGCGTGGGCGTGGGCGTGGGCGAGGGCGAGCGGGGGAGCGGGTTGCGGATCGGAGAACTGGCCCGGCGCACCGGGGTGAGCACCCGCGCGCTGCGCTACTACGAGGAACAGGGCCTGCTCAGCCCCGAACGCCGCCCCAGCGGCTACCGCGAGTACGGCGAGGGCGACGTGCGCACCGTCCACGGCATCCGCACGCTGCTCGCGGCGGGCCTCAACAGCACGGTGATCGCCGAGATCCTGCCGGGCCTGCCCGCCGCGGGGGAGCGTCGCGCCGGGCCGACCTGCCCCGAACTGCTCGCCGGCCTGGCCGCCGAACGCGACCGGATCACCGAGGCCATCCGTGAACTCGACGCCGCCCGTGGCCTGTTGGACACCATCATGGCCGCCGCGGCGCCTTCCGAACTGATCACCACGCCCCGGCCGGGCGCGTCCTCAGCTCGGAGGGCTCCCCGGAGAAGCTGACCTCGCCGCGGTGCAGCACGTGGACGACGGCCGCGCCGGTCAGGCCGCGGGGCAGCGACTGCGCGGTCAGGACGACGGTCCGGCCCTCGGCGGCGGCCGTGGCCAGCAGGTGCGCGTGCAGCCGCGCGGTGACGGCGGGCGCCAGCCCCCGGTCCGGCTCGTCGAGCAGCAGGAGGCGCGGATTCGAGGTCAACGCCCGGGCGATGGCGACGAGTTGCTGCTGTCCGCCGGAGAGCGTGCCGGCCTGCCGGGGCAGCAGGGCCGACAGCTCGGGGAAGAGCCCGAGCGCCTCCCCGGCCGTCGCGCCCCCCAGGCCGAGGTTCTCGGCCACCGTCAGCGAGCCGAACACCGCCCGCTCGGCCGGCACCAGGGCCAGGCCCAGCCGGACCCGCTGGTGCGCGCCGAGCGCCGTGACATCCCGCCCCCGCCAGGTCACCCGCCCGGCGAC
The DNA here is from genome assembly GCF_042677465.1 of Kitasatospora sp. NPDC127111. Taxonomy (NCBI): domain Bacteria; kingdom Bacillati; phylum Actinomycetota; class Actinomycetes; order Kitasatosporales; family Streptomycetaceae; genus Kitasatospora; species Kitasatospora sp. NPDC127111. The sequence continues at coordinate 35,850 of NZ_JBHXTG010000012.1, read as the reverse complement.
CGGGCGGACCAGGCCCGCCAGCGCGTGCAGCGCACTCGTCCGCCCGGAGCCGTTGCGGCCGAGCAGCACGGTGACCGCACCGGCCGGGAACGCCAGGTCCACGCCGTGCAGGGCCTCCAGCGGGCCGTACCGCACCCGGACGCCGTGCAGTGCGGCTTCGACGGTCATCGACGGCTCACCTCCGGGGAGCGCGCGCCGACGGACGGGCGCGAACAGAAGTGGAAATCTGAAAGTTGAAAGTTGTCATCTGTTATCTGTCGTCTGTTATCTGTCATTTGTCAGCTGTCACCCGCCGGCCGCCGCCCCCTCCCGTCACCCGCCCCCGCCGCCTCGCCCCACAGCCGGGCCACCCGGGCGTCACCGAGGACGCCGCCGACCGGACCCCGGGCCACCACCCGGCCGCCCGCCATCACGTACACGGTGTCGGCGAGCTCACGGACCAGGTCGGGGTCGTGCTCGACCAGCAGCAGCGCCATGCCCCGGTCGGCCAGGCCGCGCAGCACGGAGACCAGCCGGGCGGTCTGCGCCGCGTCCAGGCCGGCCGCCGGTTCGTCCAGCAGCAGGACGCGCGGATCCCCCGCCAGCGCACGGGCCAGCTCCACCAGGCGCAGCACCCCGGTCGGCTGGTCCCCGGCCGGCTGCGCCGCGACGTCCTGGAGGCCGAACAGGGCCAGGGCGCGCGCGGTCGCCGCGTCCACGGCCCGGGTGTCCGGGTGGCGGCCGCGCTGCTGTTCGGCGCCGATCCGGACGTTGTCCGCCACCGGCAGGGTCGGAAAGACGGCGATCTGCTGGAACGTGCGGGCCAGGCCGAGCCGGACCCGGGTGTGCGCGGGCAGCCGGGTGACGTCGCGGCCGCCGAGCAGCACGTGGCCGGCGTCCGGGCGGGCCGTCCCGGCCAGGCAGTCGAACAGGGTGCTCTTCCCGGCGCCGTTCGGCCCGATGAGCGCGGTGATCCGCCCCGGCGGCGCGGTCAGGTCCACCCCGGCGACCGCCTCGATCCCGCCGTACCGGCGCACCAGCCCCCGCGCCGTCAGCCGGGCCCGGCCGCCGGCGGTGTGCGTCACGGCCCCGCCCGCGCGATGCGCGGCCCGACCCGCGCGGTTCACGGCGCCGCCTCCCGGGACGGCCCGCCCCGGCGGGCCGCGATCAGGGTGCGGGCGCGCAGCCCCGCCGGGCTGAGCCGGCCCGGCGGGAGCGGCGGGGGCGGCGAGGGCGGTTCCGGCGGACGGCGGAGCGGCAGCCGGGCCACCACGCCCGCCAACCCGCCGGGCAGCCGGCCGATCGCCGCCGCCAGGAAGCCGACCGCGACCGCCGACACCCCGGCCACCGTGCCCGCGTCCAGGCCGATCAGCAGGGCGGCGGCCAGCACCGCCCCGAGCGCGCTGTCCGCGCCGGCCACCACCACCGCCGCGAACCAGAGCAACCCGCGCACCGGGTCGAACGAGGCCGCGTCGAAGGCGCGCCCGGCCATGCCCATCAGCCCGCCGCCGAGCGCGGCCAGCGCCGCGCCCACCACGAACGCGAACAGCTTCAGCCCCGGTACGTCCACCCCCGCCGCGACCGCGCCCGGCTCGTGGTCGCGCATCGCCGTCAGCGCCCGGCCGAGCCGCCCCCGGTGCAGCCCGTGCACCACCACCAGGCCCAACCCGAGCAGCAGTAGTTCGGCCAGGTAGTAGGCCCGGTCGCCGGCCAGGAAGGCGGGCCGGTCCAGCGTCAGCCCGGTGGTCGCGTACGGCTGCTGGAAGACGAAGCGGCTCATCGCCGTGCCGACCGCGAAGGTGACCAGGGCCAGCGCCAGCCCGCGCCGCCGGATCGCCGGCCAGCCGGTGAGCAGCCCGAGCGGCGCGGTCACCAGGACCGCGAACAGCAGCGCGGGAGCGGCGGGCAGCGCCGGTACGCCGGGGATCCGCCCCGACATCAGCAGCGCCGTCCCCAGCGCGCCCAGCCCCGCGTACCCGGCCTGGCCGAGCGAGATCTGCCCGCCGTAGCCGGTCACCACCACGACGGAGAGCAGGACGAGCGCCAGCGCCGGCACCAGCAGCGCGCTGCGCAGGTCGTTGCCGCGGAAGCCGAGCGGCAGCAGGAGCAGCACCAGGCACACGGCCCGGGCCGCGCGGCCGCCGCCGGGCGTCCGACGGGCGACCAGCGGGGTGCGGTCGCGCCGCTCGCCGGCGATCCGGGAACCGGCCAGCAGCGCGGTGGCCAGCAGCGCCACCACGAACAGGTTGGCCTGCACCGCCTGCACCAGCGGCAGCAGCTGGCCGGACGGGCGCAGCCGGGTCAGCTCGGCCTGGGCGATCCCGAGGCCGAGGCCGACCGCCACCGCCACCGGGATGCTGCGCAGCCGCGCCGCCACGGCGACCGCCATCGTCTCCATCACCAGCAGCGGCAGCCCGTACGGGTCGAGCAGCAGGTACGGGGCGAGCGCGACGCCGACCAGGCCGGCCGTGAACGAGCCGAACGCCCAGCCCGCCGCGGACACCCGGTCGGCGTCCACGCCGGCCAGCCGGGCGAGCCGGCGGTCGTCCACGACGGCGCGCAGGTGGAGGCCGAACCGGGTGAAGCGGGTGACGGCGGCCACCGTCAGCGCGAGCACCAGGATGGCGGTGAGCTGTGCGACCGTGTCCGGCCGCAGGCTGTGCCCCCCCGGCAGCTCGATCGGATCGCCGCCGAACGGGGACGGCGCGCCGCCCAGCGGGGCGCTGCCCCAGACCAGCACCACCACCCCGATGAGCAGCACGAAGACGCCGATGCCGGCCACCATCGTCTCGGCCGGTCCGGCTCCGCGCCGCTGCAACGGCCGGTACACCAGGGCGTCCAGCACCACCCCGAGCGCGGGCGCGACCAGCAGCAGGCAGCACGCGACGGCCGGCCAGACCGGCCAGTTCCGCACCACGACGAGGTCGCGCAGCAGGTAGGCGACCAGCATCGCCTGCGCTCCCTGGGCGAGGTTGAGCACGCCGGTGGCACGGTGGCACACCACCAGGCCGATGCCGCTGAGCGCGGCGGCGCTGCCCACGGTGAGGCCGGCGAGCGCGAGGTCGATGGTGAGGCCGAGGGAGTCGGGGGCGAGGGCGTCCGGCACGGGAGCGCCGCCTCAGTCGGCCGGCGGGGCGGTGTCGCCCGGACGGGTGCTGGGTGGGGCGGCGGGCCCTTCGGCGTCGGCGGGTGGGGCGGGTGGTGGGCCGGGTGGCGGGCCGGGTTCGCAGAGCCGGCAGGCGGTGAGCCCGCGCGCCCGCACGGTGGCGGCGTCCACCGGGCGGGCGTCGGGCTTGCCGGTCACCAGCGGGCAGTCCGGCCGGTGGTACAGGGTGCCCCCGGGCACGGCGAGCGGGCCGGAGGCGCCCGCCGGTTCGTCGTCCGCGCCGACGTCGGCCGCCCCGGTCCGGCCTGGCGCGGCCCTGGTCCCGCCCGGCCCGGTACGGTCCGCCGCGCGCTCGCCGGGCCCGCTCTCGTCCGGCCCGTTCCCTCCGGGTCCGCTCTCCGGGGGCCCGTTCCCGCCGGGTCCGCTCTCGTCCGGCCCGTTCCCTCCGGGTCCGTTCCCGACGCGCCCGTGCTCCTCGGGCTCGACCAGCAGCGCGTAGAGCCGCTCGACCCGCCGGCTCGTCAGGTCAGCCTCCTCGGATGGCCCCGTCGGGCCGCGGGTGCGGTCGGACGGGCGCAGTGCGACCAGCACGACGCCCGCCACGATCAGCGCCGCACCCGGGATGGTGGACGAGGCCAGGTAGGGGATCTGCTGCTCGGCGAAGCTCTCGCCGGAGACCCCGTACCAGCCGAGCACGCAGAGGGCGGCCCCGGCGGCCGCGATGAGCCAGCCGGCCCATTCGCGCGCGTCCCGGACCGTCCGCGCCGCCCGCGCCGCGGGGCGCCGCAACACGGGCATCCGCGGCCCAGCGCCGCCCGTCCGCCGCGCGCCGGAACGCCCGATTTCGGCCTCGGATTGCGATTCGTCCATGGATCCGCCTTCATGGTGTCACTTGCGACATTTCCAGGATCGGCCTGGAACAGCATCCGGACATCGGCGGAGCGGGTCGCAGCAGAGCGCGGGTCGCAGGGACGCCACTCGCCGCAGTCGAGAGGAACACCATGCACGTGAGGCAGAGCGGCACCCGCGATACCCGCGGCACGCAGAGGCGAAGCGGCCCGGCCCCGCGGTCGGTGAGCCTGCTGCTCGCGCTGCTGCTGGCGGGCTCGGTGGCCGCGTGCAGCAGCGGCAAGTCCAGCTCCACGGCCTCGGGAACGGCCTCCGCGTCGGCGTCGGCGAGCGCCAGCGCCAGTGCCAGTGCCAGCGCGAGCCCGAGCACCGGTGCCAGCCCGAGCGCCGGAGCCACCGCGCCCGCCGACCCGGCGACCGCCACGAACGAGATCACCGCCAACTGGGAGAAGTTCTTCGACCCCAGCACCCCGATCCCGGAGAAGGCCAGCCTGCTCCAAGGCGGCGACGTGCTGCTCCCCGTCCTGGAGGGCTTCTCCCAGGACCCGCGCGTCGGCCAGGTGAAGGCCAGGGTGACGGCAGTGACGTTCACCTCGCCGACCGACGCCACCGTCACCTACGAACTCTCTCTCCAGGGCACCGTGGTCGAGCCCGCCGCCACCGGCCAGGCCGTGCTCGACAACGGCACCTGGAAGGTCTCCCGCTCCACCCTCTGCGGCCTGCTCGCCCAGGCCGGCGGCGCGAGCGGCACCCCGATCCCCGGATGCAGCTGACGGTCCTGCCACCACGCCCGGCCGCCGGCGGGCCACCCGCCCGCCGGCGGCCCGTCCGGCTGCTCGTCCTGCTGGCCGCCCTGCTGATCGCCGGCGCGGGCGCCGACGGCTGCGGCACCCGGTTGCCGGACAGCGCCTTCGGCCACCGCCCCACGCCGGGGGCCACGGCGGGCAGCACCCCGGGCGGCAACCCCGCCTCCGACACCGGCGTCACCGCCACCGAGATCCGGATCGGCATCGTCACCTCGCTGACCAGCCCGGTCGGCAGCGAGGTGTTCAGCGGCCCCCGCTACGGCGCCCAGGCCTTCGTCCAGGCGCTGAACGACCGCGGCGGCCTGCACGGGCGCACCGTCAAACTGGTCACCTGCGACGACGGCGGCAGCGGCATCGGCAACCAGGACTGCGTGCACCGCCTGATCGACCAGGCGCACGTCTTCGCGTTCGTCTCCGGCAGCGTGCTGGACTACGCCGGCGCCCCGTACGTCAGCGAGAAGGGCGTGCCGGACGTCGGCGGTCAGCCGATCGGCACGGCGTACGAGCGCTGGCCGCACCTGTACGGCATCTACGGCAGCAGCGCGCCGCGCGACGGGCACGCCGTCGGCTGGAACGGGACGCTCTACCAGAGCACCGAGGTGTTCCGTTTCTTCAAGGAACGGCTGGGCGCCGACAGCGCCGCCGTGGTCGCCTACAACCAGGCCGACTCGGCCCGCTACGCCGCCCAGCTGAAAGCCGGTCTGGAGGCGGAGGGCTACCGGGTCCTGGTCCAGACGGTCGACTTCGCGCTGCCGAACTTCCAGGCGGTGGCCGCCGCCGTCCGGGCCGACGGCTCGCAGCTGCTGTTCGACGCGATGGACACGCGTGGCAACGCCGCGCTCTGCCGGGCGCTGGACGAGGCCGGGGTGAGGGTCACGGCGAAGGTGACCAACGTCCAGAACTGGTCCGAGACCGTCCGGACCGACTACCAGTCCTCGCCGACCTGCCGCAACGTGCTCTGGGCGACCTCGTCCAGCCTCAACTACGAGGACGTGCGCTACCCGGCGGTGCAGGAGTTCCGCGCCGCGATGGCCCGCTACTACCCCGACCGCGCGCCGCTGCTCTCGGCCTGGGAGCTGGAGGGCTGGGCGGGCGCGCAGTGGCTCACCGACGCGATGGACTCCTGCGGGGCGGACCTCACCAGGGCCTGCGTCGGGCGGTTCATGGAACGCGCCGAGCCGTACGACGCGCACGGGCTGATCCTGCCGGCCTCCTTCGTGCCGCAGCCGCCGCCGACCGGGCCCGCCCGGGCCTGCCTCGACGCCGCCCGCTGGCAGGACGCCGCGGAGGGCGGCCGGGGCGGCTGGGTCACCCAGGTGGCGTCGATGACCACCAACTGCTTCGACGTGCCCCAGCTGCCCTACAAGCCTTGAGCGGGTGCGCCGGTGGGGGCGGGTTCAGGCGAGCCGTTCGACCACGACGATCGCCGCGTCGTCGTCCAGCCGGCCGCCGACGTGGGCGAGCAGGTCGCGCCGGAGGTGCTGCAGCAGCGCGGCCGGCCGGTCGGTGTGCCAGGCGGCGACCCGCTCGGTGAGCGGGTAGAAGCGCCGCTCGGCGTCCCGGGCCTCGATCACGCCGTCGGTGTAGATCAGCAGCCGGTCGCCCGGCAGGAACGGGAACACCTCCACCTCGTACGTGGTCGGGGCCAGCTCGCCGAGCCCGAGCGGGGGCGCCGGGTGGCGGGCGTTGAGCGCGGTGGTGGTGCCGTCGTGGAGCAGCAGCGGGGGCGGATGGCCGCAGTCGATCAGGCGCAGCGTCGAGCCGTCGTCCGGGATGTCCAGGATGACGGCGGTGATGAACGACTCCCCGCTGTCGTCCGCGCCCGGGCTCACACCGGGGCCGTCCGTCTCGCCGAGCACGGGCGTGACGGCCCGGCGCAGCCGGTTCTGCTCGCCGAGCTGGGCGAGGTCCCAGCAGACGCTGCCGTCCAGGTAGCCGGCGAGCTCCGGCAGGTCGGCGTGGAGGTGCGCGGCGGCCCGGAACGCGCCCAGCAACAGGGCCGCGTCACCGAGCGAGGAGAGGCCCTTGCCGCGGACGTCGCCGACCAGCAGCCGGGTGCCGGTGGTGGTGCGGGCCGCCGCGTAGAGGTCCCCGCCGACCTGCGCCTCGGCCTCGGCGGCCAGGTAGACGGAGGCGAGGTGGAGCGGCCCGATCCGGTCGGGCAGCGGGCGCAGCAGGACGCGCTGGGCCGCCTCGGAAACCGAGCGGACCTGTGCCAGCTCCCGCTCGTGCCGGTCGCGCAGCACCCGCAGACCGACGATCAGCGCCGAGACGGCGATCAGCGCGCCGAGCTGGGTCTCGTGGTTGGCGGTGGTGAGGCCGTCGCGCAGGATGCCGATCACGGTGAGCGCGGCGAGCGCGAGCACGGCGACGACGGTGGTGGCCCGGGCGCCCGCGAAGGAGGCGGTGATCGCGGGGGCGACGATCAGCAGCGGACCCAGGTGGATGTCCGGCGGGGTGAGGACGTCGACCACGGTGATCGCCGCGATCAGTGCGAGCGGCAGTACCGTCAGCGCGTGGCGGCCGGGCCGCCACGACCGGCGGCGGTCACGGGGACGCTGCCGAAGTGGCACCTCTCCTCTGTACACCGTTCGGGCGGTGGGCCGCACTTCGGCTGCCGCTCGCCCGTGGCCGGGGCGCGGCCCGGGCGGGGTGCAGGGCTGGGCGGGGTCGGTCGTGCGGTGTTCGGCGCCGGGCGGGGTCGGCCCCGGGTGGCGTCAGCCCTCGGCGCCGTAGCGGGCCAGGTAGTCGGCGAAGCGGGCGACGTCCTCGTCCGACCAGTCGGTGAAGCGGACGGCGAAGGACGCCCGGCGCTGCTCGTTGGCCTCGCGCAGCAGCGTCAGGCCGGCCTCGGTGGCGCGCAGGATCTGGCCGCGCTGGTCGTCCGGGTCGGTCTCGCGGCGCAGCAGGCCGAGCTTCTCCAGTGCCGTGACCTGCCGGCTGACGGTGGACTTGTCCAGCATGAAGTGCATGGCGACGTCGGCGGCCCGGCAGCCGCCGCGCTCGTTGATCAGGTCGAGGATGCTGTAGGTCACCAGGGAGAGGTCCGGGTGGAGCTGGCTGGCCTTGTGGCGGGCGCGCCGGGCGAAGGCGGTCAGCTCGCGCTGGATGGTGTCGATCGACGTCTCGCGGCCGGGCACGGCGGGCCTACCTCCTCGGGAAATTTTGTTGCACTATACAACGATTCTGTCGGGTCATCGGCGCCGTCGGCCGACCGCCGACGCGTCGAGCGCCGGGGCCGCGGCCCACGCGCGGGCGGCCGCGATCCGGCGGGTCGCGCTCGGGTGAGTGGCGAACAGTAGCTCAAGCACCCGCGGCGGGTCGACATCCGACACGTTGACCAGTGCCAGTCTGCGCTGCATCGCGATGAACTGCTCGGCGTCCGAGGTGAGTTCGAGTGCGTGCCGGTCCGCCCGGGCCTCGACCCGGCGGCTCACCGCGCACTGCACGGGGCCCGACAGGGCGCCCAGCAGCGCCGCGCAGGCGGCGAGCAACGGCAGTGCGCGCGGATCCGACACGTCCACCACCCCGGCCGCCGACAGCAGCGGGCCCCAGCCGGACAGACCGCCGAGCAGGACCACCACCCCGGCCGCCCCCACCGCGCCCAGCACCGTGCCGGTCAGCACGTCCCGGTGCTTGACGTGCCCCAGCTCGTGCGCCACCACCAACTCCACCTCGCGCGGCTCGGCCGTCGACAGCAGCGTGTCGTACGCGACGATCCGGCGGGTGGCGCCCAGCCCGGACACGTAGGCGTTCAGCGCCGTCGTCCGCCGGGACGCGTCCGCCACCAGGACGTCCCGCACCCGGATGCCGTCCCGCTCGGCGAGCCCGAGCAGCGCGCTGCGCAGCGGGCCCGGCGGCATCGGCGTGAAGCGGTTGAAAACCGGCTCGACCAGCAGTGGGTAGAGGAACGAGAGCGCCACCGTGAGCAGCGCCGCCGCGCCCGCCGCGGGGATCCACCAGTACTCCGGTGAGCGGCCGGTGAGCGCGAACAGGCCGAGCGCGAGGGGGAGCGTCAGCGCCAGGGCGAGCGCCAGCCCGCGCAGCGCGTCCACCGCCCAGCCGCTCCAGCCCTGGGTCACCAGTCCGTACCGGGCCCGCACCCTGCGGACCCCCGCGCCGAACGGCAGCCGCACCGCCTGCCCGAGGATGACGAGTGCGGCCGCCCCGGCCAGCACCTCCGCCGTCCACGAGCCGCCGAACCAGCCGCCCACGCCCGAGATCAGGCCGGCCCCGGCGGGCGTCAGTCCGAGAGCGAGGGTGAGCCCCAGGCCGGCCACCCGGCCGCCGAGCGCCCACGGCAGCTGGGCCCGGCGCAACGCGCGGCCCCGGGAGCGCTGGGCGGGGGTGAAGTCGTCGGCGGGGTCGGTGGGGGTGCCCGGGGTTGGGCTGACAGAATCTGTCATCTGTTATCTGTCATCCGTTTTCTGTTGTCTGTCGGCTGTTGTCTGTCAGTTGAATTCTGTCAGCGGCCGGCCCTCAACCGCCGCGCCGACCGCCGGGGTCAGCATGTCGGATCATCATGTCGGATGGGTGCGTCGGCCCGGGTTGTGGGCTCGGGTTGTGGGCTCGGGTTGTGGGCTCGGGTTGTCGGCTCGGGTTCGGGTGGTGGGCTCGGCCGGCTCACTGCTCCGCCTGGCCGGTCGCCGCGTGGGTGCCCGCGCGGAGCAGTTGGTGCCCGAGGTCGACCAGGGCCCGCCCGACCGCGAACTCGTCGCCGACCGCCGGCGCCGGATCGTCACGCGGGTTGCGGCGGGCGAGGGCGTCGCTGTGCAGCACGTTGCCGTCGGCGTCGAGCACGGCGTGCACCCGGGTCGTGTCCCGGTCCTCGACCACGTGCAGGTTCAACCGCCAGTCCTTGGTGCGGACGGTCGCGCCCTCCTCGTCGCCCGCGCCCTCCTCGTCGCCCGCGGTCTCCTCGCCGCCCGCGCTCTCCGTGGCCGCGGCAGCCCGCTGCGGCGTCGAGGCCGAACCGTCGGCGCGGACGATCACCACCGGGCAGACGCCGTGCGCCGCGCACCGGGCGCTCACCGAGCCGAGCAGCGTCCGGGCGAAGGTGCCCCGCCCCCGGCTGCCGAGCACCAGCAGATCCGCGTCCTCCGAGAGCTCCAGCAACACCTCGGCCGCGTGCCCGAGCACCAGGCTCTCCCGGACCTCCACCGGCCGGTCCCGGCCGACCACCTCGTCCACCTCGGCGGTCAGCGTGCGGCGCGCCGCCTGCTCGAACCCGTCGTCCACCATCGGCGCGAACCAGCCGTAGAGCGACGGGTGCTCCCACGCCGCCACCGCGTGCACGGTGGCCCCGGTCAGCACCGCCTGCCCGACCGCCCAGCGCAGCGCCGCCCTCGACGGCGCCGATCCGTCGATCCCGACCACGATCTGCCCCCGGCCGGCCGTCGCCGTCCCGTTGCTGGCCATGGCCCACCACCTGCCGTCCGGGCTCTCGGGTGCCCTCCCTCCACGCTGCCCGCCGGGGCGGGCGCGGCGCCAGGGACGCGCCGGCCGGATCGGGCAGCCGATTGGGACGGCCGGTCCGAGCCGCCCCGCCGGCTCCCGGCTCCCGGCTCCCGGCTCCCGGCTCCCGGCGGTCCGCGCCGGCTGACGGCCACCGGTCCGACCCGTACCGGCGGGCACCGGTCCACCCCGCGCGTCGACCGGTGGCGAACGGTGGAGCGCGGTGCCGAACGGCGGCGAACACGGTGTGGAGGCGGGGCGAAGGCCGCGCGGGGGAGTGGCGTAGGCTGACCGCTCTTGGACCGACCCCGGGGGGATCTCACATGCGCCGTGTCGCGGCCGCCGTCGCACTGCTGCTCGGGCTCGTACCCCTGGCCGCCTGTGGACCGGACGACCCGGACCCCGCCCCCGCCAAGGCCGCCGACGCCGCCGCGCCCGCGACCGGCGGGTCCGCACCGGCGAGCGCCGCCGGCACCGCGGCCTCCGGCAGCCCCGCCACGCCCTCCGGCAGCCCCGCCGCGCCCCGCCCCGACGGCAGCATCACGGTCGCGTTCGCCGGCGACGTCCACTTCGAGGGCCGGACCGAGTCCCGGCTCGCGGTCAAGGCCCCCGAACAGGCCCTCGGCCCGATCTCCAAGACCATCTCCGACGCCGACCTCGCCGTGCTCAACCTGGAGACCGCGATCACCGACCGCGGCGCCCCCGAACAGAAGACCTACACCTTCCGCACCTCGCCCCAGGCACTCACCGCACTCAGGGACTCCGGCGTCGACGTCGTCTCGATGGCCAACAACCACGCCGTCGACTTCGGCGCCGACGGCCTCGCCGACACCCTCGCCGCCAAGGAGTCCTCGCCGATCCCGGTCGTCGGCGTCGGCCGCAACGCCAAGGAGGCGTACGCGCCGTACGTCACCACCGTGCGCGGGGTGAAGGTCGCGGTGGTCGCGGCCAGCCAGGTCGAGGACATCACCAACCAGAAGTGGCGGGCCGGCGCCGACAAGCCGGGCATCGCCTCGGCGCTGGACGCCGCCGCCCTGGTCAAGGCGGTGGAGGCGGCGAAGAAGCAGGCCCCCGTCGTCCTCGTCTACCTGCACTGGGGCGACGAGGGCAAGGCCTGCCCGACCGGTCCCCAGACCACCATCGCCAAGAAGCTCGCGGCGGCCGGCGCCACGGCGGTGGTCGGCACGCACGCGCACACCATGCTCGGCGCGGGCATGCTCGGCAACACCTACGTCGGCTACGGCTTCGGCAACTTCCTCTGGTACGGCACGTCCAACTACGCCTTCTCCAACGAGACCGGCGTCACCACGCTGACCATCGGTCCGGCCGGCAAGGTCACCGGCGAGGCCTTCACCCCGGCCACCGTCGACGGCCAGGGCGTGCCCGTCCCGCTGACCGGCGCCGCCGCCGAGGCCGCCCTCAAGCGGCGGGACGGCCTTCGCGGTTGCACCGGCCTGGCCCCCGCGCCCGGCTCCGCGCACTGAGCTCGTCCAGATCACGGGTGGTGATCGCCTCCGCCACCGGGATGCCGCTCCGCCCCACCAGGGCCAGGCGCTCCCGCACCTCGCGCGGCGTCCGCGGCCGCCAGCCGGGCCCGTAGCAGCACCGGGAGTGGAACGTCACCCCGGCGGCGAGCACCGCGGACAGCGCCCGCCAGCCCGCGTCGTCCCGCCGCTTCGGCACGGCGAGATCCTGCCCCGCGTCGATCAACTCCCCCTGGCAGCGCGGGCACGGGCTGCGCCCCGGTACCGGGCGCCGCTTCACCGAGACCCGGCAGGGGAGGCAGACGTGGTGCCGCTGGTGCGGGATGATCCGAAAGCACATGCTGCCCACGGTAGGCGGCGTGGCGCCGTCTGGGCGCGCGGTTTTCCGTGGATGCACGGCGACTTGAGAGGCCCTCCCCGCGGGCCGACGCGCCGGCCGGTCGAGCACCGAGGCCGCGCACTCCCCGTGGGGTGCGCGGCCTTCGTCGGTGACCGACGGCGGGCCGGTCGGTGCGCCCGTCGGTGCGTCGTCGGTGCGCCCGCCGGTGCGTCGTCGGTGCGTCCGCCTGGGTGACCGTCGGGGTTGACTGTCGGCGGGTCAGCCCTTGTGGTCCGCCTCGCCGTGCTTCCAGTAGCCCTTGGCGTGGACGTGCTCGCGGGGGAGCGACCAGTCGGAGAGCAGGTGGCGCCGGAGGGTGGCGACCGCCGTGGCCTCGCCGGCGAGCCACGCGACGGTCCCGGGCGGGATGTCGGTGGCGAGCAGCGTGTCGGTGAGCAGAACGCCCTTGGGATGGCCGAAGGAACCGGGGCCGGTGCTGCGGGCGAGCCAACTGGTGGTGATGCCGGGGCGGTCGGGGAGCGGCACGGTGTCCTCGGGCGTGGCGATCTCGAAGTAGGCGGACACCTCTGTGGTGGGCCCGAGTTGTTCGAGGATGGTGAGCGCGGCGGGGAGGGCGCTCTCGTCGGCGGCGAGGAGGACGTGGGCGGCGCCGTCGAAGTCGGGGTGGCGTCCGCGCGGTCCGGCGAGGCGGGCACGGTCGCCGGGGCGGGCGGCGGCCGCCCAGCGGGCGAGCGGGCCGTTGCCGTGCAGGACGACGTCGATGTCGACCTCGCGTGCGGCGGGGCGGTGGTGCCGGATGGTGTAGGCCCGGGACGATCCCTCCGGGATGGCCAACTTGACCCATTGGGTGGGGTGTTCGATGGTCAGGTCGGCCAGGCCGGGGCCGCTGAAGGTGAGCCGGAGGAGGGTGGAGGTCAGCGGGGTGACCGCGCCGACCTCGACGTCGTAGGTCGGCCGGGGGCGTCGGAACATGGTGACTCCTGGGGGCCCGGAGGTGGACACGGGCCGGATGAAGGGGAGTTGAACGAGGACCGGGCCGCACGCGGTGGCCCGGCGACGCGGGAGCGGGGACGCTCAGCGCGGGACGTGCTGGTCGAGCAGCCCGTCGACGTAGGCGGGGTCGAGCGGGAGGCGCAGCACCAGGGCACGGTGGTAGAGCGGGGCGAGCAGCGCGTCGAGGAGCGCCGCGGCCTCGTCCTCGGGGATCCCGAGGGCGGTCCGGGTGTGCGCGACGTCGCGGGCACGGAGCGCGTCGAGGAACCCGGTGTGCAGCAACTCGGCCGTTCGGGGGTCGAGTTGGGCGTGCCCGAGGAGGGCCTGCAGGACGTGGCCGGCCGGCTCGGTGCCGAGGAAGGCGGCGAAGCGGTGGATGTACGCGCGCAGGTCGGCGGGGTCGGCCGGGTCGGTGGGCCAGACGAGGCCGGAGCCGGCGTCGAGGACCAGGTTGTCGAAGAGGATGTCGACCTTGGACTTCCACCAGCGGTAGATGGTCTGCTTGGCGACTCCGGCGGCCGCGGCGATGCCCTCGATGGTGAGGCCCTCGAAGCCGTGCTCCACCAGGAGGTCGTCGGCGGCGTTGAGGACGGCCAGGCGCGCGGCCTCGCTCCGGCGGCTGCTGTTCGCGCTGCTGCTGCCGGTGGCGGTGCGGGGCTGGGCGGCGATGGCGCTGGCGTCCTCACGGGCGGGCCGGTGCGGTGATCGGCCGTGGTTGCTGGTCGGGCTCATCCTCTCATGCCTCCTCCGCCATGTGACCGGACGGCCGGGTGGCCGCCGACCGCGCGGCCGGCTCGGCGAGCGCCGGGCCCGGGGCGGACGCCGGCCGGGGCCGCCGGAGCAGCCCGGCCGCCACGCCGAGGGCCAGCAGGGCGACCAGCGCACTGAAGGTGACGCCCGCCGTGCGCAGGTCGGTGGCCTGGATGAGGACACCGACGCCGACCACCGGCACCGAGAGCATCGCGTACAGGATGGCGAAGAAGGTGGAGACCGCCGCGCCGCGCTGTTGCGGGGCGACGCCGCCGTTGACGGCGCCGAGGCCGGTGCCCACGGCGGTGCCGGTGGCGAGGCCGTTGACGCAGGCCCCGAGCAGCAGCGGCGGGAGCGTCTCGGTGAGCAGCGCGGTGGCGATCAGGGCCGCCGCCAGCACCAGGCCGGCGCAGGCGATCGGCAGCGCGCGTGGTTTGGGCAGGACGCGGGCGAGCAGCTGGCCGAGGGCGGTGGCGGCGAAGGCGAGGCAGACGACCAGGCCGGTCAGCGCGTGGTGGTGGATGTTCAGCACGGTGCCGAGGAAGAGGCCGCTGACCGAGGTCAGCACGCCGAGCACGGCGAACCCGGAGCCGCCGGCGAGTGCGGCCCGCAGGAAGGCGGGCCGGATGCCGGCCGGGACGCGCAGCGGCTGGAACCGCAGGCGGACGCCGCCGGGGCCGCGCACGGTCCGGGTGACCGTCTCGGGGACGGTGGGCAGGGCGGCCAGCGCGACGGTGGTGAGGGCCAGCGTCACCGTCCAAGGCAGGCGCAGCGGGGAGCCGGCCCATTCGGCGAGCGCGCCGGACAGCAGGGTGCCGCCGGCCAGGCCGCCCATGTTGGCGGCGAGCGCGAGGGTTTGGGCGCGCAGCCGCTTCTCGGGCGGGGCGAGGTCGAGCAGGGCGGCGGTGGCGGCGCCGGTGATCAGGGCGGCGGCGAGGCCGGAGACCACCCGGGCGATGAGCAGCCAGGGCAGCGAGTCGGCGGCCTCGAAGAGTCCGGCGGCGGCCGCGGCGAGCAGCAGGGCGGTGGCCATCACCGGGCGGCGGCCGACCTCGTCGGAGAGCCGGCCGAGGGTGAGCAGGCCGGCCACGACGCCGAGGGCGTAGACGGCGAAGATCACCGTGACTATGAACGGCGAGAAGCCGAAGGCGTGTTGGTACAGCGGGTAGAGGGGAGTCGGGACGGTGGTGCCGGCCATCGTGACCCAGAAGGCCAGGGCGACGGCGGCACGGGCGAGTGGGCCCGGCACACGGGTGGGCCGCGGGCTGGTGCTCCTCATGCGGTGCTCCTCGAGGATGCGAATGAAGGTAGACGCAACGGTGCGTCTCGGCTGGACGGTAACACTGGACGCAACGTTGCGTCTACCTTTATTGGTCGCCGGCCATCCGGCCGCGATCGGTCGCTGTGGCGGCAGTTGACGGTCGTGCAGGTCTGCCGCCCGCGCTGCCGTGCCCTCTCGGCGCATCCGAACGCCTGTGTTAGGTTAGGCTTGCCTAATGTCGCTGGTCGGAGGGGATTTCCTGTGCTGCAGTCCGAACTGGTCGGTACCACCGCGATGGTCACCGGAGCCGGGCAGGGCATCGGCGCGGCCGTGACGCGCGCGCTCGTCGCCGCGGGCGCCGTCGTCGCGGCGGTCGACCGCAATCCGGGCCCGCTCACCTCGCTCGCCCGCGAGCTCGCGGACGGGGGAGCGCCCGACGGGGGCCCCGTCCGTCCGTACGTACTGGACGTCACCGACGCGGCCGCCGTCGAGTCCGCGGTCGAGCTGGTGGAACGTCAGCTCGGG
Source organism: Kitasatospora sp. NPDC127111 (assembly GCF_042677465.1). Lineage (NCBI taxonomy): Bacteria > Bacillati > Actinomycetota > Actinomycetes > Kitasatosporales > Streptomycetaceae > Kitasatospora > Kitasatospora sp. NPDC127111. Next base: position 20,303 of record NZ_JBHXTG010000012.1, on the reverse strand, counting down.
CCGATCGGCGTGCTGGTGAACGTGGCCGGGATCCTCCGGCCGGGGCCCGCCGTCGACCTGACCGACGAGGACTGGGCCGCCACCTTCGCGGTCAACACCACCGGGGTCTTCCACACCTGCCGGGCGATCGGCCGCCGGATGGCCGAACGCGGCACGGGGGCCGTGGTCACCGTCGGGTCCAACGCCGCCGGGGTCCCCCGGGCCGGCATGGCCGCCTACGCGGCGTCCAAGGCCGCGGCCACCATGTTCACCCGCTGCCTCGGCCTGGAACTCGCCCGTTCCGGCGTGCGCTGCAACATCGTCTCGCCCGGGTCCACCGACACCGAGATGCAGCGCGCGCTCTGGGAGGACGACGCCGAGGCCGCCGAGCGGCGGGTCATCGACGGCGATCCGGCCGGCTGGCGGGTGGGCATCCCGCTCGGCCGGATCGCCCAACCCGCCGACGTCGCCGAGGCGGTGGTATTCCTGGTCTCCGACCGCGCGCGGCACATCACCATGCACGACCTGTACGTGGACGGCGGCGCCACCCTGCGGGCCTGAGCCCGCCGGCCGTCCGGCCCCGGCCCGTCCGGCCCCGGCCCGTTCGGTCCCGGCTCGTTCGGTCCCGGCTCGTTCGGTCCCGGCCCGTCCGGTCCCGGCCCGTCCGGTACCCGACCGTCCGCTCCGGTCGACCGGCCCCGGGCCGGCCGATCCCGACCGATCGACCCCCACGGCAGGCCGCACCGTCGGTCCTGCGGCACCCGGCGGACATCCTCCGGGGTCGTCGGGGCCCTCGGGGCCGTCGGGGCCGCCGGGCCGGCCCACAAGGCCACAGGCGGCCCACAGCCCCACCCGAACCACACCACCCGCCGGCCGGCGCCACGAGCAGCGCCCGGCGACCACTCGCAGACTGGAGAATCCAGGTGACCACGGTGCACCACGCCCCCGCCGGGACGGACCACACCGTCATCGGCGCGGCCAGCGGGCTGCTGGGCCAGTACCGGGCCGCGCCCGACGAGGCGTTCTTCGCCTCACCGACCCGCACACTGCTCACCCACGGCGTGCACGCCCGGGTGCCGCAGGACGTCCGCCCGCTGCCCGTCCGGGTCGCCGAGACGCTCGACCGGGCCCGCCGCGCCGGCGTGGAACGCCCGCTGGTGGTCGGCGCGGTGGCGTTCGACCACGACAGCCGCGCCGAACTCGCCGTCCCCGCACGGGTCCGCGAGTGCGGCGCCCTGAGCGACGACCCGCTGATCGCCCTGCCCGCCCCAGCCGCCGACCGGATCGACTGGGACGTCCGCCCGGTCCCCGCACCCGAGGCCTACGGCGCCGGCGTCGCGGAGGCCGTCCGGCGGCTCCGCGCGGGCGAGTTGAGCAAGGTGGTGCTGGCCCGCACGCTGGAGCTGGACGCCGGTCGGCCGCTCGACCTCCCCGCGATCCTCCAGCGGCTCGCCCGCCGCGACCCCGGCGGCTACACCTTCGCCGTCCCGGCCGGCGGCCGGACGCTGATCGGGGCCAGCCCCGAACTGCTCCTCTCCCGCCGCGGCACCGCCGTGCTGGCCAACCCGCTCGCCGGGTCGGTCCCGCGCAGCGCCGACCTCGGCGAGGACGTCCGCCGGGCGGCCGCGCTGCTCGAGTCGCCCAAGGACCTGCACGAGCACGCCGTCGTGGTGGACGCGATCCGCGCCGCGCTAGCGCCGTACTGCCGGACGCTGGACGTGCCGGAGCGGCCCACCCTGGTCCGCACCGCCGCGATGTGGCACCTGGCCACCACCATCACCGCCGAACTGGCCGACCCGGCCGTCTCGGCGCTCGAACTGGCCACCGCGCTGCACCCGACCCCGGCCGTCTGCGGCACGCCGACGTCGCTGGCCCGGCAGGCCATCGGCGAGATCGAGCCCTTCGACCGCGGCCTCTACGCCGGCATGGTCGGCTGGGGCGACGCGGACGGCGACGGCGAGTGGGTCGTCACCCTGCGCTGCGCCGAGGCCGACGAGCGGACGCTGCGGGTGTACGCGGGGGCGGGCGTGGTCGCCGAGTCCCGTCCGGAGGCCGAACTGGCCGAAACCAGCGCCAAGTTCCGCACCTTCCTGGACGCCGCGGGGGTGCCGCGATGAGCCGCTTGGAACGAGCCGTGACCGGTCCGGTGACCGATCCGACGGCCGAGGCACCGGCCGGTTCGACGACCTCTCCGGCGGCCGGCGCGACGGCCGGTCCGGCGGCTGGTCCGATGGCCGAGGTGCTGGCCGGATTCACCCCCTACCCCGCCGAGTTCGCCGAGCGCTACCGTGCGGCCGGCCACTGGCGTGGCGAGACCTTCGGGACGATGCTGCGCGAGCGCGCGGCCGCGCACCCCGACCGGATCGCCATCGTCGACCCCGTCGGGCCGGGCAGCCCCGACGGGGTCGGCAGCCCCGACGGGGTCGGCAGCCCCCGCCGCTGGACGTACGCCGAACTCGACCGCAGGGCCGACCGGATGGCGGCCGGGCTGCGCGCCCGCGGCCTCGGCCGGGGCGACCGGGTGGTGGTCCAACTCCCCAACGTGGCCGAGTTCTTCGAGGTGGTCTTCGCGCTCTTCCGGATCGGCGCACTGCCGGTCTTCGCGCTGCCCGCCCACCGCTACACCGAGGTGTCCTACTTCTGCTCGTTCACGGGAGCGGCCGGCTACGTCGTCCCGGCGGTCGAGGGCGGCTTCGACTACCGCGAACTGGCGAGCCGGATCAGGGCGGAGACGCCCTCGCTACGGCTCGTCCTGGTGGCCGGCGAGGACCCGGGCGAGCACCTCCGGCTGGCCGACGTCCCGGCGGACGCGCTGCCGAACGTCCCGGCGGACGGTGCGGCTGGCGGGGCGGGCCCGGAGTCCGACGCTCAGCCCGGTACGCAGCCCGAGCCCCGGCCCGGGGACGTCGCGTTCCTCCAGTTGTCGGGCGGCAGCACCGGCGTGCCGAAGCTGATCCCGCGCACCCACGACGACTACATCTACTCGCTGCGCGGCTCGGTCGGGATCTGCGGCCAGGACGAGCGGAGCGTCTACCTCTGCGTCCTGCCCGCCGCGCACAACTTCCCGCTCAGCTCGCCGGGTTCGCTCGGCACGCTGTACGCGGGCGGCCGGGTGGTGCTCTGCCCGCGGCCGGACCCGGAGACGGCCTTCCCGCTGATCGAGCGCGAGGGCGTGACGATCACCGGCCTGGTGCCGCCGCTGGCCCTGCTCTGGCTGGACGCCGCCGAACGGCGCCGGGCGGCCGGCGGGGACCCGGGGCTGGCCAGCCTGGAGGTGCTGCTGGTCGGCGGCGCGAAGTTCAGCGAGGAGGCGGCCCGCAGGGTCCGCCCGGTGCTGGGCTGCACGCTCCAGCAGGTGTTCGGGATGGCCGAGGGGCTGGTCAACTACACCCGGCTCGACGACCCGGAGGAGGTGATCGTCACCACCCAGGGGCGGCCGATCTCCTCGGACGACGAGGTCCGGGTGGTCGACGACCAGGACAACGACCTGCCCGACGGCACCACCGGTCACCTGCTCACCCGCGGCCCGTACACCATCCGCGGCTACTGGAACGCGCCCGCGCACAACGCCGACTCCTTCACCCCGGACGGCTTCTACCGCACCGGCGACCTGGTCCGCCGGACCGCCACCGGCCACCTCGTGGTCGAGGGCCGGGCCAAGGACCAGATCAACCGCGGCGGCGAGAAGGTCGCCGCCGAGGAGATCGAGAACCACCTGCTCGCCCACCCGGCCGTGCACGACGCGGCCGTGGTCTCGATGCCCGACCCCTATCTCGGCGAGCGGACCTGCGCCTACGTGGTGCTGCGCGACAGCGCCCGCGAACAGCCCCCGAAGTCCGTCGAGTTGAAGCGGTTCGTGCGCCAGCGCGGCCTGGCCGACTACAAGGTGCCGGACCGGGTCGAGTTCGTCGACGCCTTCCCCGCCACCGGAATCGGCAAGGTCAGCAAGAAGGACCTGCGGGCCGCCATCGCGGCCACCCTCACCGATCCCGCCACCCCGAACCAGAGTTAAGGAAGCACCGCCGTGGGCCTGCCCCGCATCCCCTCCTATCCCATGCCCGCCGCCGACGAGCTGCCCGGCAACCGGGTCACCTGGACGGTCGACCCGTCGCGCGCCGTCCTGCTGGTGCACGACCTGCAGAACCACTTCCTGGACGCCTTCGACACCGGCGCCGCGCCGGTCACCGAACTGTTCGCGAACATCGGCCGGTTGCGCAAGGAGGCCGAGCGCCTCGGCATCCCGGTCGTCTACTCGGCGCAGCCCGGCGGACAGAGCCCCGAACAGCGCGGTCTCCAGCAGGACTTCTGGGGCCCCGGCATCCCGGACGACCCACGCGCGGTGGCGATCGCCGACGCGGTCGCCCCCGGTGACGGCGACGTCCTGCTCATCAAGTGGAAGTACAGCGCCTTCGTCCGTACCGAGTTGGCCGAGCTGCTGCGCGCGCGGGGCCGGGACCAGCTGGTGATCACCGGCGTGTACGCGCACATCGGCGTGCAGGCCACCGCCTGCGACGCCTGGATGCGCGACATCCAGGCCTTCGTGGTGGCCGACGCGGTCGCCGACTTCGGGCCGGACGAGCACCGCGCCGCCCTCGCCTGGGTGGCCGGCCGCTGCGGCCTGGTCACCACCACCGACGCCGTACTCGAAGGGAAGTGACGGGCATGGCCTTCACCGTGGAGCGCATCCGGGCCGAGGTCGCCGACCTGCTCGGCGAGGACCCGGCGGACATCCCGCTGGACGAGAACCTGGCGGACTGGGGCCTGGACTCGGTGCGCCTGATGGCGCTGGCCGAGCGGTGGCGGGCGGAGGGTGCGGAGGTGGCCTTCGTCCAGCTGGCCGAGAAGCCGGCCATCGAGGCCTGGGCCGAGCTGCTGGGCGCGTCCTGATGCACCCGGCCGAGGTCACGGTGCTCCCGGAGGGGCGGGTGAAGCGGCCGCCGACGACGGTGGTCGGCCCGATCGAGGCGCAGGCCGCCCGGACGCCCGGCGCGCCCGCGCTGGTGCCGGCGGACGGCCCGACGGTGTCCTACGGCGAGCTGAACGCGGCCGCGAACCGGCTCGCGCGGCACCTGGCGGGCCTCGGCGCCCGCCCCGGTGCGGTCGTCGGCCTGGCGCTCACCCGCCCGGCCGAGCTGGTGCCGGCGCTGCTGGCGGTGGCCAAGTCCGGTGCGGCGTTCCTGCTGCTGGACCCGGACGACGCGCCGGGACGGCTGGCCTGGCTGCTGGCCGACGCCTCGCCGGTCTGCGTGCTGGGGGAGGGGGTGCCCGGTGCCGTCCGGCCGCGGGAGGAGGAGCTGGCCGTCCGCTTGGCGACCGACCCGCCGCGCGCGCTGACCCCGCAGCACCCGGTCTGCCTCGCCTACGGCCCGGGCGGCCGGCCGACGGGTGTCCCGGTGGCCCACGCCGAGGTGGACCGCCGGGTGCGGAACCTGCAGGCCGCGTACGGGCTGGGCGTGGGCGACCGGGTGCTGCAACTCGGCCTGCCGGTCTGGGAGTTCTTCTGGCCGCTGCGCACCGGCGCGGCGCTGGTGCTGACCGACCCGGACCGGCCGGCCGAAGTCGGCCGACTGGTCCGCGAGCTGGGCGTCACCGCGCTGCGGGCGGCCCCGGCGGCGCTCGGCGCCCAGTCGGCCGCCCACCCGGTGCCGGCGAACGGCTGACGGGCGAACGGCTGGGGGCGAACAGTCGGCGGGCGAAAATCGGCGGGTAACAGATGACAGCGAACAGCTGACAGATGTTGAAATCTGTCAGCTGTCATCTGTCAGTCATCGGCCGTCAGCCGTCAGCCGTTCCTCGTCGCCGCGAAGTCGGCCGCCGTCCAGGCCATGGCGACCGCGCCGTCCAGTAGGGCGCGGTCCGCCTCGGGCGAGACGGCGGCCTCGGCGAAGGCGGCCTCGTGCGGGGAGCAGGCGCCGCCGGTGATGTCCAGCACCGGGTGGATGGCGGGCAGTACGTGCGAGACGTTGCCCATGTCGGTGCAGGCGAACGGACCGCTCTCGACCGGCTCCGGCCGGCCGAGCGCGGCAGCGTTGGCGCGCCAGAGGGCGAGGAGCCCGGCGTCGCCGCGGAAGTCGAGGTAGTCCGGCTCGGGCCGGGTCAGCTCGACCTCGCAGCCGGTGGCGAGCGCGCCCGCGCGGAAGCAGGCCTCGACCCGCTCGCGCAGGGCCGTCAGGTCCTCCGCGGCGGAGGCGCGGATCTCGTACTCGGCCGTGGCGGTGTCCGGGATCAGGTTGGGGGCCGTCCCGGCCGCCGTGGTGATGCCGTGCACCCGCCAGTGCGGCGGCAGTTGCTGGCGCAGCAGCCCGAGCGCCACCTGCGCGACGGTGAGCGCGTCGGCGGCGTTGCGGCCCTCGTGCGGGTTGAGGCTGGGGTGGGCGGCGCGGCCGGTGTAGCGGACGGAGAGGGTGCCGAGCGCGAAGGAGCGGAAGTCCGCGACTTCGACCGGGCAGGGGTGGACCATCATCGCCGCGTCCACCCCGGCGAACGCCCCGCCGTCCAGCAGCAGTGCCTTGCCGGCGCCGCGCTCCTCGGCCGGCGCGCCGATGACCCGGACGGTGAGTCCGAGCCGGTCCGCGTACGGGGCCAGGCCGAGCGCGGCACCGAGGCCGGCGGCGGCGATCAGGTTGTGGCCGCAGGCGTGGCCGAGCCCGGGCAGGGCGTCGTACTCGCAGACCACGGCGACGGTGACCGGCCCGGAGCCGAGGCTCGCGGTGAACGCGGTCTCCAGACCGTGGGCGGGCGCGGTGACCGCGTAGCCGTGGGTGCGCAGCAGTTCGGCGCACCAGGCGGCGGCCCGGTGTTCCTCGAACGCCGTCTCGGGGTGCGCGTGGATGCGGCGGCTGAGCGCGAGCAGGGCGTCCCGGTGCGCGAGGACGCGTTCGCGGACGGCGGCCTTCAGGCCGTCCAGGCCCTCGGGTCCGTTCATACCGTTCACGCCGTTCGGGTCCTCCGGCCCGTCCGGGCCGTCCGCGGCGCCCGGGGGTGGCGCGGGCCGGCTCGCGTTCAGGGGGGACATCGGCGCCTCCGGGGGCGTCAGGGCCCGCACTCCGGCGGGCGTTTGACCAGACGATATGAAGATAGCTTAGGCTAACCTAAGTAGGCGTGCCGTTCGCCGGACCCGAGGAGCTCTCAGAACCATGCGTCGCCACCAGGCCGCGTCCGACCCCGTCGCCGCCCCCGAGGCAGCCGACGTACCGCTGCTCGCCACCCAGGCGGCGATCTGGTACGCGCAGGCGCTCGACCCCGACAGCCCGGTCTACAACACCGGCGACGCCGTCGAGATCACCGGCCCGCTCGACGCGGACCTCTTCGAAGCCGCCCTGCGGCAGGCCGTCGGTGAGGCGGACGCCCTCTCCGCCGTGGTCACCGCCGGCGAGGACGGCGCCCCGCGCCAGCGGCTGCGCCCCGGCCACGCCTGGCCGCTGCACCACCTCGACCTGCGCGCCGCCGCCGACCCGGACGCCGAGGCCGGGGCCTGGATGCGCGCCGACCTCGCCCGGCCGGTCGACCTCGCCGCGGGGCCGCTGTTCACCCAGGCCCTGATCCGGCTCGCCGACGACCGCCACTGCTGGTACCAGCGCGTGCACCACCTCGCCGTCGACGCCTACGCGCTCACCCTGCTCGGCGGCCGGGTCGCCGAGCTCTACACCGCCCTCGCGGCCGGCGAGCAGCCCGCCGACCGCACCTTCGCCACCCCCGCCGAGGTCGCCGCCGAGGAGGCCGCCTACCGCGAGGGCCCCGACTACGCCGCCGACCAGGCCTTCTGGCGCGAGCGGCTGGCCGGCGCCGAATCCCCCGCCACCCTGCCCGGCACCGAAACGCCCAGCACCGAAACGCCCGACACCGAAACGTCCGCCACAGGAGCGCCCTCCACTCCGCCCGCCGCCGAGACGCCCGCCGGCGGACCGGCCGCCACTCCGGCCGCCCCCGCCGAACTCCTCCGCCAGACCACCGAGTTGCCCGCCGGCACCCTCGCCCGGCTGGAGCGTGCGGCCGGCGCCGCCCGCGCCACCTGGGCCGAGCTGGTCATCGCCGCCACCGCCGGCTACCTGCACCGCCTGGCCAACACCGACGACGTCCTGCTCGGCCTCCCGCTCGCCAACCGCCGCGGCCCGGCCGCCCTGCGCACCCCGATCGCCGCCGCCAACGTCCTGCCGCTGCGCCTCGCCGTGCACCCGCAGGACACCGCCGCCGAACTGCTGCGCCGTGTCGTGCTGGAGGTCCGCGCCGTCCGGCGCCACCAGCGCTACCCGCTGGAGGACCTCCGCCGCGACCTCGCCCTCACCGGCGGGCGGCGCGCCCTGTTCGGCCCGATGGTCAACATCAAGGCCTTCGAGCGCGACCTCGACCTGGCCGGCCTGCCCGGCACCGTCCGCAACCTCGCCGCCGGTCCGGTCGACGACCTCGCCCTCGCCGTCTCGCCCGGCCCCGACGGCGCCCTGCGCATCGGCCTGGACGCGAACCCCGGCCGCTACGACACCCCCGCGCTCGCCGCGCACCGGGACGGCCTGCTGCGCTACCTCGACGGCCTCGCCGACCTGCTGCTCACCGACCCGCGGACGCCGATCGCCCGGATCGACCTGCTGGACGACGACGCACTGCGCCGCGCCACCGCCGGCCGGGACGAACCCGCCGTCACCAGCACCCTTCCCGCGCTGTTCGCCGGGCAGGCCGCCCGCACCCCGCGCGCCGTCGCCGTGCGCAGCGGCGGAACCGCGCTCAGCTTCGCCGAGTTGGACGCCGCGAGCAACCGCCTCGCACACCACCTGGCCGCCCTCGGCGTCCACGGCGGGACGCCCGTCGCGCTCGCCCTGCCGCGCGGCGCCGACACCGTGGTCGCCATGCTCGCCGTGCTCAAGGCCGGCGGCGCCTGCCTCTCGCTCGACCTCGCCCACCCCCGGCAGCGGATCGCCGACATCCTGGACGACGCCCGGCCGGTGTGCGCGGTCGGCACCGCGGCAGCCCTCGCCGCCCTGCCCGGTGGCGCGGGCAGGTCCGCGGTCACCCTCGACGACCCCGCGGTCCGCGCCGCGATCGACGCCCGGCCGGCCACCGCCCTCCCCGGGCCGGACCTCGACGGCACCGCCTACCTGCTGCACACCTCCGGGTCCACCGGCCGCCCCAAGGGCGTCGTGGTCACCCACGCCTCGCTCGCCAACCTGCACGCCGGTCACGGCGAGGACCACATCGCCCCCGCCGTCCGCCGCGCCGGCCGCGCGCAGCTGCGCGTCGCCCACAGCGCCTCGTTCGCCTTCGACGCCTCCTGGGACCCGGTGCTCTGGATGGTCCACGGCCACGAGCTGCACCTACTGGACGACGAGACGTACCGCGACCCCGCCGCCCTGGCCGGCTACGTCGACCGGGAACGGATCGACTACCTCGACCTGACCCCCTCCTACCTCGAAGTCCTCATCGCCGAGGGCCTGTTGGAGGACGGCCGGCACCGCCCGGCGGTGGTCGCCGTCGGCGGCGAGGCCACCCCCGAGGCGCTCTGGCGGCGCCTCGCCTCCGTCGACGGGCTCACCCCGCTCAACCTCTACGGCCCGACCGAGACCACCGTCGACGCCTACTCCTGGACTCCCGGCCCGGACGGCGCCCCCGTCGGCCGGGTGGTGCGCGGCTCCCGCGTCTACGTCCTCGACGGCTCGCTGCGCCCCGCCCCCGACGGCGTCGCCGGCGAACTGTACGTGGCCGGCGCCTGCCTGGCCCGCGGCTACCTCGGCCGCCCCGACCTCACCGCCGAGCGCTTCCTCGCCGACCCGTTCGGCCCGCCCGGCAGCCGGATGTACCGCACCGGCGACCTCGCCCGCCGCCGCGCATGGGGGTCCCCCCGGCCGGGGGCTGGGGGAAGCACCCTGGAGTTCCTCGGCCGCGCCGACGACCAGGTGAAGATCCGCGGGTTCCGGATCGAGCCCGGCGAGATCGCCGCCGTCCTCGGCCGACTCCCCGGCGTGGAGCGGTCCGTGGTGATCGCCCGCCCCGGCCCGCACGGCAAGCGGCTGCTCGGCTACGCCGTCCCCGCCCCCGGGGCCGACCTCGACCCGGCCGCCCTGCGCGCCGCGCTCGCCGAACGGCTGCCCGACCACATGGTGCCCGCCGCCGTCCTGGTCCTGGACGAACTGCCGCGCACCGCCAACGACAAGCTCGACCACCGCGCCCTGCCCGAGCCCGCCGTCGCCGAACCGGCCGCCGAGGCCGCCGCCGGTGGCGACGACGTCCCCGCCACCCCGCAGGAGGAGGTCATCCGCGGGCTGTTCGCGGCCGTCCTCGACCTACCCGAGGAGCCCGGCCGGTCGGCGTCCTTCTTCGACCTCGGCGGCCACTCGCTGCTGGCGGGCCGCCTCGCCGCCCGGATCCGCGAGAGCCTCGGCACCGCCGTCGGCTTCGCCGACGTCTTCCGCCACCCCACCCCGGCCGCCCTCGCCGCCCTGCTGCGCGAGCGTTCCGCGCCCGAGCCGCGCCCGGCCCTGCGGTCCGGCCCGCGCCCGGAACGGCTGCCGCTCTCACCCGCCCAGCGCGGCCTCTGGTTCCTGCACCGGCTCGAAGGCCCCAGCCCGACCTACAACATCCCCCTGGTCCTCACCCTCACCGGCCCGCTCGACCGTGTCGCCCTCGCCCAGGCCGTCACCGACCTGGCCGCCCGGCACGAGATCCTGCGCACCGTCTACGTCGATCCCACCGACGGCGACCGGTCCGCCGGCGCCCCGTCCGTCGGCGCCCCGTCCGCCAGTGCCCCGTCCGCCGATGTCCCGTCGATCGGTGCCCCGGCCGTCGGAGCCCCGGCCGGAGACGACCCGTTCGGCGGCGACCCGGCCGGAGACGAGCCGTACGGCGGCGACCCGGCCGGAGGCGAGCCGTACCAGCGCGTCCTGCCGCCCGCCGACGTCCCGCTGCACACCGGGCACTCGCTCGCCGAAGCCGTCCGCCACGCCTTCGACCTCGGCGCCGAACCGCCCCTGCGGGCAAGCCTGTTCACGGACGGCCCCGAGCAGCACACGCTGCTCCTGCTGCTCCACCACATCGCCGGCGACGGCGCCTCCACCACCCCGCTGGCCCGCGACCTGGCCGCCGCCTACACCGCCCGCCAGGCCGGCCGCACACCTGAATTCGCGCCGCTGGACGTGCAGTTCGCCGACCACGTGACCTGGCAGCGGCAGCTGCTCGGCGCCGCCGGGGCGCCCACCCCGCTCGCCGTCCGCCAGCTCGACCACTGGCGCAAGACCCTGGCCGGCCTGCCCGACCAGCTCGACCTGCCCACCGACCGCCCGCGCCCGGCCGTCGCCGGCCACCACGGCGCCACCGTGCCGTTCGCCCTCGACGCCGAGACCCACGCCGCCCTGGCCGCCCTCGCCCGCGCCACCGGCACCAGCGTCTTCATGGCCGTCCAGGCCGGCCTGGCCGCCCTGCTCACCCGGCACGGTTGCGGCACCGACATCCCGATCGGCACCCCCGTCGCCGGCCGTGACTCCGACCAAACCGCCGCGCTGGTGGGCTACTTCGTCAACTCGGTGGTCCTGCGCACCGACACGTCCGGCGACCCGAGCTTCCGCGAGCTGCTCGGCCGCGTCCGCAGCAGCGTCCTCGGCGCGTACGACCACGCCGACCTGCCGTTCGACCGGCTGGTCGAGGAGCTCAACCCGCCGCGCTCCCTCGCCCGGCACCCGCTGTTCCAGGTCATGCTGGCCTGGCAGAGCGTCCCCGACGAGGAGTTCGCGCTCGGCGGCGGGCTCACCGCCCGGATCGGCGCCGTGCCGTCCGGCACCGCCAAGTTCGACCTCACCCTCAACGCGGGCGAGCGCCCGGACGGCGGCATCGCGGGCTTCCTCGAGTACCGGACCGACCTGTTCGACGCGGCCACCGTCCGGGCGCTCGCCGACCGGCTCGCCCGGCTGCTGACCGCCGCCGCCGACGCGCCCGAGACCGCGATCGGCCTGCTCCCGCTGATCAGCCCCGAGGAGCGGCGGCGTGCGCTGGTCGAGTGGAACGGGACACCCGTCCGCTCCACCCCCGGCGCCACCCTGCCCGAACTGTTCGAGGCCGCCGCTCTCGCCAACCCGGCCGCCACCGCCGTCAGTCACGACGGCGCCACCCTCGACTACGCCGAACTCGCCGCCCGCTCCGACCGGTTGGCCCGCCTGCTGGCCGCCCGCTCGATCGGACCGGGCACCATCGTCGCGCTCGCCCTGCCGCGCTCGCTCGACCTGGTCGTCGCCCTGCTCGCCGTCGCCAAGTCCGGCGCCGCCTACCTCCCGCTGGACCCGGACTACCCGGCCGACCGGCTCGCCTACATGCTGGCCGACGCCGCACCCGCCGCGCTGCTCACCGACGCCGCCACCGCACCCCGGCTGCCCGCGCACCAGGCGCCCCGGCTCCTGGTCGACGGTCCGGAGCCGGCCGGCTTCCCGGCCACCCCGCTGGCCCAGCACGAACGCACCCGGCCGCTCAGCCCGGACGACGTCGCGTACGTCATCTACACCTCGGGCTCCACCGGCCGGCCCAAGGGCGTCCCGGTCACCCACCACAACGTGGTCCGGCTGTTCACCGCCACCGACCACTGGTTCGGCTTCGGCGCCGAGGACGTCTGGACGCTCTTCCACTCCTACGCCTTCGACTTCTCGGTCTGGGAGCTCTGGGGCGCCCTGCTGCACGGCGGCCGGCTCGTCGTCGTCCCGCACCTGGTCAGCCGCGACCCGGCGGCCTTCCTCGACCTGCTGGCCCGCGAACGGGTCACCGTGCTCAACCAGACCCCGTCCGCCTTCTACCAGCTCAGCGCCGCCGACCGGGACCGGCCGGGCACCGAACTCGCCCTGCGCTACGTCGTGTTCGGCGGCGAGGCGCTCGAACTCGCCCGCCTGGACGACTGGTACCGGCGGCACGCCGACGACGCGCCCGTCCTGGTCAACATGTACGGCATCACCGAGACCACCGTGCACGTCTCCCACATCGCCCTCGACCGGGCGAGCGCCGCCGCCGGCACCAGCAGCACCATCGGCGTCAACATCCCCGACCTGCGGGTCTACGTCCTCGACCGGCACCTCCAGCCCGTCCCGCCCGGCGTCACCGGCGAGATGTACGTGGCCGGCGCCGGCCTCGCCCGCGGCTACCTCGGCCGCCCGGCCCTCAGCGCCGAGCGCTTCGTCGCCGACCCGTACGCGGAACTCTTCGGCGAACGCGGCACCCGGATGTACCGCTCCGGCGACCTCGCCCGCCGCCGCGCCGACGGCGTCCTGGAGTACTTCGGCCGGGCGGACCAACAGGTCAAGATCCGCGGCTTCCGGATCGAACTCGGCGAGATCGAGGCCGTGTTGGCCGCCCACCCGGACGTCGCCGACGCCGCCGTGATCGTCCGCGAGGACGTGCCCGGGGACAAGCGCCTGGTCGGCTACGCCGTGCCCGCACCATCCGGGCCCTCGCCGTCGTCCGGGCCGCCCGAGTCATCGGCGCCGTCCGGGCTGTCCGAGTCGTCCGTGCCGTCCGAGTCGTCCGTGCCGTCCGAATCATCCGCGCCGTCCGCGCCGTCCGGGCCGTCCGGGCCGGCCGCACCCGCCGCACCCGCCGTCACCGCCGAGGAGCTGCGCACGCACACCGCGGCCCACCTGCCCGTGCACATGGTTCCGTCCGCGGTCGTGCTGCTGGACAGGCTGCCACTGACCGCCAACGGCAAGCTCGACCGCCGCGCCCTGCCCGCCCCCGACGCCCCGGCGAGCGGCGGCGGCCGGCCCCCGCGCAACCCCCGCGAGCAGCAGCTCTGCGAGCTCTTCGCCGAGGTGCTCGGCCTGCCCGCGGTCGGCGTCGAGGACGACTTCTTCGCCCTCGGCGGCCACTCGCTGCTGGTCGTCCGGCTGGCCGGCCGGATCCGCGCCGTGCTCGGGCTGGAGGCCGGCATCGGCACGTTGTTCCAGGCCCCGACGCCCGCGGCACTGGACGCCGCGCTCTCCGCCACCGGGGACGCCGCCCGTGCCGCCGACGCGCTCGACGTCCTGCTGCCGCTGCGGCCCACCGCCCCCGGCCGACCGGCACCGCTGTTCGCCGTCCACCCGGCCGGCGGCCTCAGCTGGTGCTACACCGGGCTGATCCGCAACCTCCCCGCCGAGGTGCCGATCTACGGCCTCCAGGCCCAGGGCGTCGGCGCCGCCACCGCCGCGCTGCCACTGCCGCGGACGATGGAGGAGCTGGCCGCCCACTACGTCGACCGGCTCCGCGAGGTGCAGCCCGACGGCCCCTACCGCCTGCTCGGCTGGTCCACCGGCGGCATCATCGCCCACGCCATGGCCGTCCGGCTCCAGGAACTCGGCTGCACCGTCGAGCTGTTGGCGATCCTCGACGCCTACCCGGCCGAGGGGTTCCGGGAGTTGCCCGTCCCCGACCAGGCCGAGGCACTCGAGGCACTGCTGACCATGGGCGGCTACGGCCCCGAGGACCTCGACGGCCGCCCGCTCGAACTCGCCCACGTCACCGAGCTGCTGCGCCGCGAGGGCAGCCCGCTGGCCGGCCTGGACGACGCGACGGTCGAGGCGCTCAACCGGATCTACCTCAACACCAACCACCTGGTCCGCGGCTACGACCACCGCCCGTTCGACGGCGACGTGCTCTTCTTCCGCGCCACCGTCGACACCATCGACGCGACCCTGGTACCCGAGCTCTGGGCCCCGTACGTCACCGGCCGGATCGACAACACGAACGTCGCCTGCTCGCACAAGGACATGACCCTGCCCGAACCGATCGCGCACATCGCCCGCGTGATCGCCGACCGCCTGGCCCGGCTCGACCACCCCGACCGCCCCGCCCACGCCGACCGCCCCGCACCCCAGGAGAACCCGACCCATGAGTGATGCGCCCGCCAACCCCTTCGACGGCGACGGCGAGTTCCTCGCCCTGGTCAACGACGAGGGTCAGTACTCGCTCTGGCCGGCCTTCGCCGCCGTCCCGGCCGGCTGGACCGTCGCCCACGGGCCCTGCGCCCGTGCCGAGGCCCTCGACCGGATCACCGCGAACTGGACCGACCTGTGTCCGGTCCGGTGACCCCCACCGACGCCACCGACGCCGAGGACGCTGCCACCGCCGCCACCGACGCCGAGGACGCCGCCGCCGAGGCCCCCGCGACGCGCCCGCCGTTGGCCGGGCGCGTCGCGGTGGTGGTCGTCTACACGGCCGCGATGTGCATGAACGGCCTGGACTCGACCATCGTCAACCCGGCACTCTTCACCATCGCCGAGGACTTCGGCCGCCCGGTCTCCGCCGCCAACGCGGTGGAGGTGGCCTTCCTGGTCGGTCTGGCCGTCGGTCTGCCGGTGGCCGGCTGGCTCGGCGACCGGTTCGGCGTCCGGCGGGTCTTCCTCGGCTCGCTGGCCGCCTTCACCCTCTCCTCCGCCCTGTGCGCCGCCGCGCCCGGACTCGGCACGCTGTCCGCCGCCCGGGCCGTCCAGGGCGTGGCGGGCGGGCTGCTCACCCCGGTCGGGATGACCCTGCTCTTCCGCGCCTTCGCCCCGCACGAGCGGGCCGGACTCGGCAAGGTGCTGATCGTGCCGACCGCGCTGATGCCCGCCCTCGGGCCGCCGGTCGGCGGCTTCCTCACCGAACACCTGTCCTGGCACTGGCTGTTCCTGGTCAACGTGCCGATCGGGGTGGCGGCGGTCCTCACCGGCCTGTTCGGACTGGGCGACCAGGACGAGGAGGCGGCCGGCCGCTTCGACACCACCGGCTTCCTGCTCGCCACCCCCGGCCTCGGCCTGCTCACCTACGCGCTCGGCTTCGGCCCTGCGCACGGCTGGTCCTCCCCGGCCGTCGCGATCGGCGGGGTGCTCGGCGTCCTGCTGCTCGGTCTCGCCGTCCGGTATCAACTGAGTGCCGAAGACCCGCTGGTGGACCTGCGGCTGCTCGCCGACCGCGCCTTCGGGGCGGCCACCTGGCTGGCCCTGCTGACCGCCGCCGGGCTGATGGGCGCGCTGTTCGTCTTCCCGCTGCTCTACCAGGCGGCCCTCGGGGCGTCGGCCCTGGACGCGGGCCTCAGCGTCTTCCCGGAGGCGATCGGCCTGATGGCCGCCTCCCAGGTGGTCGACCGGCTGCTGCCCCGGTTCGGCCCGCGCCGGCTCGCGGTGCCCGCCCTGCTGCTCGCCGCGCTGGTCCTCGCCGCGCTGGCCGTGCCGGGCGTCGGCGAGCGCGCCTGGGCGGTCCGGGCGTTGATGTTCGGCGTCGGCCTGATCCTCGGCACCGCCGTGCTCACCCTGCAGATCGCCGGGTTCGCCGACGTCCCGCCGCCCGCGATGGGCCGGGCGATGGGCCTGTTCACCATCGTCCGCACCCTCGGCGGCGCGCTGGGCATCGCCGTCACGGCCGCCCTGGTCGGCGCCCTCTCCGAGGACGGCCCGCACACCGCCGAACCGGGCCCGTACCGCGCCGCCCTGCTCGTCACGGCGGCGGTGGTAGCGGCCGGCACGCTGATCGCGGCCCGCCTCCCCGGGGAGGCCCCGGGACCGCCGCCGCTGGACTAGCGAACCGCCGCAGTGCCCGAGCGGGCCCGCCCCCGTCGCAGGGGGCGGGCCCGCGGTGCTTCCAGCGCCTGCGGGCCGCACTCCGCGAGGCCGACCGGCGCCGCGCCGGAAGGCTTCTCCCGGGACTCACCGGCCGGCCTTCGGGCGGTTCCGGCGGCTGCGGGACGTCGGTCGGAAACGAATTATCCGGTTCCGCGAAATACTCCCGCCATGGAACAGAAATACGAGAGAAACGATTCAGTTCGATATTCCGGAGGAATCGGCGGGTGCGGGCAGGTGAACGCGAAGGGGCGGAATCGTCCCCTCCGCTGGGCGTGCGCCGGAGCCCGCCACGGCGGTGCGAGGCGGCCCCCAGGGGAGGGGTGGTCTGAAGGGGGGAGGTGTCATCGCAGGTCGGAGCCGCCCTCCTGGCGGGCCGGCCGCGGGCCGGCCGACGCGGACTGATCGCCCCGCAGGCTCCCGCCCGGCACCGGAGGCCCGGCCGCGCCACGGGGCGGCGCACGGCCCTGCGCCGGGCTTGCGGGTCGGCTCCGTGTGCGATCCGGTACGCAGAATCGTTTTGTCGAAGTCCCAGTGCGCCGTTGCGGAGGAATCACTGGCGGCTCCACTATTCGGATGGTCGCATCGCCATACAGGACTTTCTCGTCCCTGGCATCCGGCCGGCACCTCCGCGACGCCGGGCGCGACACCCACCGGCTCTTCGCCAGCACCCCTCTTTCTCCACCGTCCCGCCTGCGCAGACCCCTGCACCGAGGAGGGTTTCCGTTGGACAACCGGTACGAGGCCTACGCCTACGCCGACCCGCTCTTCTACGACTCTCCCCGGCGCTGGGGAGCGCACGAGGAATTCGCCGCCGTCGCCCGGCCGCTGCCGGACGGCTGGGAGCGCGGAGACCTGGAGATGTGGGCCGTCGTCCGTCCCGTCGACGTCCGCATCCCCGACCAGGGCTGGAAGATCCACGTCTCCTCGTGCATCGAGACCGCGGAGGAGGTCCTGGAGACCGTCCACGCCTACTGCCTGCGGGAGCGCGTCACCTTCAAGTTCCTGCGCGGGCTGCCGATCCTCCAGGTCCAGAACTCCAAGTACGCCCCGCGCGGCTCCAGCGGGAAGTTCTGCACGCTCTACCCGGTGGACGACGCGGAACTCGAGCGATGTCTCGACGGTCTGGGCGCCCTGCTGGCCGGCCGCAAGGGCCCGTACATCCTCAGCGACCTGCGCTGGCAGGACGGACCGCTCTACCTGCGGTACGGCGGCTTCGCCGAACGCCACTGCCGCAACGAGGAGGGCGAGCGGGTGCTCGCGCTCACCGGACCGGACGGCCGGCTCGTCCCGGACGTCCGCGGGGCGGGGTTCGCCGTCCCGCCCTGGGCGCCCGTCCCGGAGTGCATCGCCCCGGCCGTGGCCGAGCGCGCGGCCCAACGGGACACCGGACTGCCCTACACGGTGGAGCGCGTCCTGCACTTCTCCAACGCCGGCGGCGTCTACCTGGCCCGCGACGGCGCGGACCGGCCCCCCGTGGTGCTGAAGGAGGCCCGTCCCTTCGCCGGCCTCGACCAACGGGGCGTCGACGCGGTGACCCGGCTGCGCAACGAGCACGACGTCCTCGTCCGCCTGGCCGGCGCCCCCGGAGTCCCCGCCGAGCACGGGCTGCTGACCGCCTGGGAGCACGAGTTCCTCGTCCAGGAGTACGTCGAGGGGCAGTCGCTCAGCGAGTGGCTGACGGCCCGCTACCCGCTGATCCACCCCGGCGCCGACGAGGACGCCGTCGCCGAGTACACCCGGGACGCCCTCGCGATCGTCGGCCAGGTGGAACGGGCGCTCACGGAGATCCATGCCCGCGGCGTGGTCTTCGGAGACCTCCACCCGCGGAACCTGATCATCCGGCCGGACGGCGAACTCTGCCTCATCGACTTCGAACTCGCCAGCACCGTCGAGGACTTCCTCCGGCCGGCGCTGGGAGCCGCCGGATTCACCGCCCCGCCCGGCTACACCGGGACGGACGTCGACCGGTACGGGCTGGCGGCGATCCGCCTCTGGCTCTTCTACCCGCTGGCCCAGCTGACCGCCCTCGACCCGGGCAAGGCCGGGCAGCTCGCCGACGCCGTGGAACGCCGCTTCCCGGTGCCGCCCGGCTACACCGACGACATCCGCCGCTTCCTCGGCGCCACGCCGTCCGACGGCCGCACGCCCCGTCCCGAACTGGACCGCGGCCGGGCCGAGACCCGGGCGCTGCTGGAGGCGCCGGTCGCCGACTGGCCGGCCATCAGGGACTCGCTGGCCGCCGGCATCGCCGCGATGGCCACCCCCGACCGCACCGACCGGCTCTTCCCCGGTGACATCGCCCAGTTCACGCAGGGCGGGCTCGGCCTGGCCCACGGCGCCGCCGGCGTCCTCTACGCCCTTCACGTCACCGGAGCCGCCGTCGACCCGGGCCACGTCCGCTGGCTGGCCGACGCCGCCCGCGACCGCAGCCTCCCGGCCGGCCTCTACCACGGCGGCCACGGCGTGGCCTACGTCCTGGACCTGTTGGGCGAGGACGAACAGGCGCTGGTGCTCCTGTCGCGGCTCACCGGGTCCGCGGAGGCCGAACCGGGGCCGGGGCTGGCCACCGGCGGTCCCGGCATCGCCCTCACCCTGCTCCACTTCGCGCTCGCCACCGGCGACGATCGCCTGCTGGACGAGGCGCTCACCCTCGCCAGGACCGCCGCGGCGACCTGGGAGAAGGCGGGCCGCGGCGACCCCAAGCGCCGTGCCGGACTGCTCGCGGGCGCCTCGGGCGCGGCCCTCGCCCTCGTCCGGCTCCACGAGCACACCGGCGACCACGCCCTGCTCGACCAGGCCGAAACGCTGCTTGAGCTGGACCTCGACCGGTGCGTGGAGGTCGCCGACGGCACGCTGCAGGTGGTCGACGGCCGCCGGGTCCTGCCCTACATCGAGACCGGCAGCACCGGCATCGGCGTGGCACTGGACGCGCTGCTCGCCCACCGGCCGGACTCCGCCCTGGCGGCCCGGGAGCCGGCCATCCGCCGGGCCGCCGAGCCGGAGTTCGTCATCCAGCCCGGCCTGTTCAACGGCCGGGCCGGACTCCTCGGCCACCTCGCCCTCACCCGCCACCGGGCCGTCACCCCGAGCGGCACCGTCACCCCGAGCGGCACCGACGTCGCGCACGGCACCGACGTCGCGCCCGGCCCCGACGCCGCGCACGGCACGGCCACCGGGCATGCCGCAGACGCCGCGCCCGGCACCGTCCCGGCGCACGGCACCGACGCCGCGCCGCCGGACCGCCAGCGGGCGCTGCTCGCCCTGCACCAAGTCCCCTACCAAGGGCGGCTCGCCTTCCCCGGCGACCAGCTGCTGCGGCTCTCGGCGGACCTCGCCACCGGCTCCGCCGGCGTGCTGCTGGCCCTGGGCACCGCCCTCGCGGGCACACCGTTCCTCCCGTTCACGGGCGCGCCCGGCACCGCACCGCCGCGCAAGCGCCCGACCGCCCGCTGACGGCCCGCCAGGCCCGTCCGCCCCCGGCGCGACTCCCGCGCCCCACCGGCTCCCGGCCGCCCGGCCGGGTGATTTCACCGCACAGTGAAGGAGAAAGTCATGGCGATCCTCGACCTCCAGACCCTGGAGCTGCCCGAGACCGAGGCGGCCCCGATCGACGACACCCTCGCCAGCACCAGCTCGCTGAGCGTCCTCAACTGCGGCACCAGCACGGTCAGCACGCTCGTCTGCCTCTGACCCGTGCCACCCGCCCGTAGGGCGGGCCGCATGGAGGGCCGGCCGGGTGATCTCCGGACACCCGGCCGGCCCCCGGGCCGCAGCGGTCACCGCCGGGGTGTT